>JBGTDZ010000291.1:0-4882 GCA_041748055.1 Aquaticitalea sp. | reverse complement strand
ACCAAAATGTTCTTGATGCGTTTTGGAGGCGTACTTTCAACAAATGGTATTGTAATAAATTCTTGATGCTGTAGCATTAAAATGGCCATTTCAACACTCATTAAGCCAGATGCGCCCAGACTATGGCCGACCTTCCACTTGTTGGTGGTCAACGCAGGTATGTTAAGGCCAAATAATTTTTTGATGGCATTGTATTCCGAGAGGTCGCCTTTAATGGTGCCGGGAGTATGCGTTACAATCACGTCGATTTCATTTGGATCGAGCGCGCCCAAGGCCATCCGCATGGAACGTTGAAAGCAGATGGCATCGGTTGAAAGTGAAGCGTTGTGTTCGAGAATTTCAGTTGCAAATCCAAACCCTATAATGGTAGCAATGGCATTTTTGGCACCTCCTTTTTCGAGACAGGCCATGGCGGCGGCTTCACCGAGAACCATAGTATTTTGATCCTTGCCCAGGTCCAACGCACGGCAAGGATAATCGCCTTTTTCATTCGAATATATTTTCAAGGCTTGCATTTGTGCAATGGTGAACGCAGTCAATGGCGCTTCACTACCACCGACCAAAAATTTGTCGCACATCCCTGAATTGATCCATGCTATCCCGTTCAACAAGGCATGAAGAGCCGTAGAACAGGTAATGGAATGACTGATTTCCGGGCCTTGTGTCTGTAAATCATGTGCCACCCAAGACGAAATATTTCCCAAGGTGGTGGTCGGCGAACTCAAGGTTTTGGTTTTCTGGTTTTTGATAAAATCTGCATGATAGGATTCAAATAAGCTCGTTGCACCGCGAGATGAGCCTATATTGATTCCAAAGTTGTCTTTGTATGTCCAATCCGCTCGTTCTATTGCTTTTCTTGAAGTATATATCGCGAAAAGTACGGAGTCATCAAGTGCTTTGTATTTGCTGTCATGCGCTTTTAGTTTTTTGATGTCTTGCTTAGAGGCATCATTTAATTCTGATACCAAAGCGTTGGTATGAGAAAAGGATTTTTCAATTATGAAATGGTTGGAATTTTTATAGGCGTCCCAAACCTCTTCAGCAGTATTACCAAGAGCGGAAATTGAGGCAATGGACCTTATGGAAATGGGACGTTTCAAACGAAATTTATTGCAAAATTAGACTATTTCCAACGCGCTCTCAATGGTTTGATACACTTTTTGAAGCTCTGTTTCAGAAATCACATAAGGTGCCTGGATGTAAATTGTATTTCCCAATGGACGCAAAAACACACCATTATCCATAAAAAATTTAAAGAGTCTGTCACGTAAATTACCATAACGCTCCATTTCAATATCCAGATCGAGTGCAAAAATAACACCAGTTTGTCGTGTCATCTTTACTTTTGGATGGTTTTTAATCCGTTCATTAAAATTTTTATGGGCTGCGATGATTCGCGCAATATTATCTTGAATGGCTTCAGATTGCAGCAATTCGATCCCCGCCAAAGCCGCAGTACAGGCCAAAGGATTGGCAGAGTAGGTATGACCATGGAACAAGCCTTTGCTAATGTCATCACTATAAAAAGCATCGTAAATATCTAGGGAACACGTGGTGATTGCCATCGGCAGCAAGCCTGCCGTCAATGCTTTACTCAAACACATGATGTCGGGTTTTGTTTCAATTTGATTTGAAGCAAAATTCCTTCCTGTCTTACCAAAACCGGTCATCACTTCATCCGCAATAGTAATGATTTGTTGCGATTTGCAGAATTTTAAAATGTCTTCCAGACCTACAGCATTGTGCATTTTCATGCCAGCAGCACCTTGCACCAAGGGTTCATAGATAAATCCTGCAACTTTGCAATCCCCAACAATTTTTTCCAGTAATTTTAAAATGATGTCGTAATTCTCTCCATTTGGAGTTGGAATGCGTCGGACTTCCAAAAAGTAATCCTCAAACGGCCCATTGTAGACGGAGAGGCCCGAAACGCTCATGGCGCCAAAGGTGTCTCCATGGAATCCATCTTCAAACGCCATCAAAATGTTGCGTTTATCTCCTTTATTGAAGTGGTATTGTAATGCCATCTTAATCCCAATCTCCACACTTGTTGAGCCATTATCACTAAAGAAAAGCTTTTCCTGGTTGTTGGGAAGGATTTTAATCATCGCTTCAGAGAGTTTAACAGCAGGTTCGTGAGTAAATCCACTGAACACCACTTGGTCGAGTTGCTGCATTTGGTCAGCCACCTTTTTTGTAATGTCCTCATTGCAATGCCCATACATGCAGGTGTACCAAGAGGCAATGGCATCGATATATTCCTTGCCGTCTTCGTCGGTAAGCGTACAGCCTTTTGCTTTGACGATTGCAATGGTTTCAGGGTGCAATTTGTGCTGTGTCAGCGGATGCCACAAGTGCTTTTTATCTCTTTCCTTTAGTTTCATGCTACTTCCTGCGAAGGCAGGAATCTTTTTAATTGTCGTTGAACTCAAATGATTTCAAAACCTTCGATATTTTCTGTGTATTTAAGTGATAATGGAACACTGATGACGCTGATTTTTTATAATGAAATATGATTTAGATCGCTTTCAGCGAAAATCATAACCATCTGCGTCATCAGCGTTCCAAATTGTTATTCATAATTGATCTCTGAATTTTTCCGCATATTCCAAAATCACATTTCTATCAAAATAGGGTTCTTGATCAATTCGGCCAATAACATTTACCTTCGTCATTTTCACAATGATATCTTCCGTGGTTTTGTGTTCATTCCCACTGAAAATCAAGGCAATATCAAATCCTTTTTCCTTGAGCAAATGAATGGTCAGCAGCGTATGGTTGATACTTCCCAAATAATGTCGAGACACCACCACTACTTTGTAATCGGGTTGAATTAGGTCTATGACCGTTTGCGACTCATTTATGGGCACCAATAAACCTCCAGCGCCTTCAATTACGAGATGGTTCTTCGTTTTTGGAGGTTTTATATTTTTCAGATCTATGGAAATGCCATCAATGTCGGCGGCCGCATGCGGACTCATCGGCGTCTTGAGTTCGTAACTGCTCGGATGGAATTTCGAAATTTTGTTGGACACCAATTTTTTTACCTTTAAGGTATCACTATCATCCAATGCTCCGGCTTGAATGGGCTTCCAATAATCCGCTTGAAGTGCTTCCACTAAAATTGCCGACGCGATTGTTTTTCCAACATCAGTCGAAATGCCGGTGACGAAAATCGTTTTCATTTTACAAAAGTAGCCAACAAGCTTATAACTTCGGAGATTTCGAAGGGCGAATTGTAAGTATGAATGCAAAAACGCAAGCGTTCTTTTCCTTGAGGTACGGTTGGTGACAAAATTGGTTTGACGTCAAATCCGTTGTTTTCAAGTTGCTTGGAAACCGATTTTACGATTTCATTTCCTGGAATGATACAAGATTGAATGGCAGAATTACTTTCGATAAAATAAGATTGTAGCCCCTTTTTTTTGATGGACGCTTTAAAAGTTTCAATATTCTGAAGTAACTGAGGTTTTGCACTTGTTGTATCCAATTCTTCATAAGCAGCGCGAATGCTTGCCAATGCATGAGGAGGAAGTGCAGTTGAATAGATGAACGGTCGCGAAAAATTGATCAAATAGTCTTTGAGTTCTGAGCTCCCCAAGATGGCAGCTCCATGGCAGCCCAAGGCTTTCCCAAAAGTAACCGTTCGGGCAAAAACATCGTTTTGCAGTCCGAGGTGTTGAATCAGTCCTACGCCATTTTTACCAAAAATGCCAACGGCGTGGGCCTCATCCACCACTAAATAAGCCCGATGCGTTTTGCAGATTCTTACTAAGGCTATCAAATCGGGCGCGTCGCCATCCATTGAAAATATGGATTCTGTGACCACATAAATGTTTTCGGCATTGTCAACTCTTTTTATGATTTCAAGCAAATGCCCAAAATCATTATGTTTGAATTTATGGGCTTTGGCTAGGCCCATACCAATCCCATCGCGAATAGACGCATGGCACAATTCGTCGTATAAGATCAAGTCGCCACGTTGCGGTACTGATGAGAAAAAGCCAAGGTTGGCATCGTAGCCAGAATTGAAAATCAGTGCACTCTCACTATGGTGCACCTCACAGAGCATCGTTTCCACATCAGTGTATAAGGGATGATTTCCTGACAACAATCGCGAACCTGTAGAACCGTTTGTTTTTTGAGCTGAGTTTGAAAGTGTCTGATATGCAGTATCAAAAATTAAAGGAGACTTAGAAAAGCCCAAATAATCGTTGGACGCAAAATCGATTAATTTCTTTTGATTTCCGAGACTCCTGAGGATGTTCTGACTTTCACGCTCAATAAGTTTGTTTTTTAACTGTGATGGCAATTTAAACATACAACAAAAATACTATCTTGGGCATTCAAATTAAAGATTATGCAAGGATTTTTTTTAGTTCTCTTTTTGGCATTTATTACAATTACAGGGAATTCCCAAGTATCTTCAAAATACAGCATCTCTTTTGAGAATGCCATCCATCATGAAGCGATTATCAATGCCACTTTTTCCAATCTCAAATCTCATGAAGTGGAGTTTACCATGAGCCGGTCGTCACCTGGCCGATATGCCTTGCACGAATTTGTAAAGAACATTTACAATGTCAATGTAACTGATGGGAAAGGCAAGGAACTCAATGCAACGCGACCTCATCCTTATTCTTGGCTGGTCAAAGGACACGACGGCACAATAAAAGTCAGTTACACGCTATTTGCCAACCATGGAGACGGCACTTACTCCCAAGTCGACGAGACCCATGCTCATCTCAATATGCCAGCCACCTTTATCTACGTTCCTGAATTGTCCAAGCAAGAAATGGAAGTCACTTTTGAAGTCCGCGAGGATTTGAATTGGAAAGTTGCCACACAATTGAAGCAGCAACAGAACAATACGTTTTATGCC
>JBGTDZ010000290.1:0-2615 GCA_041748055.1 Aquaticitalea sp. | reverse complement strand
CCTCCAAAAAGTTCACTTTGTACCTTACCTTTGTAATCTCGGTTAAGTTCATTTTGAAATTGGTAAAGTTGTTGTGCAAAAGGTTCATTTTTGTTGGTTTCGCTCGATTTGTATTTTGGCGTGATGAACAATAACAGATGCTGTTGATCCTTACTTACCAAAAATCCGTCCTTGAGTTCAAAATCTTCATTATATCCTAGTTGTTTCAAATGCTTCAACGCCATGATTGAAATTCCCAAAGGATCTTTTACAATCATTTTTTTAGCAACCATTCCGGAAGGGGACGCCAACATTTTATAGTTGGATTCGGTCAGTTTTTCAATGGAATCCTTGTGGAGTTTATTCGTTATGGCGTTGTAATCGTCCTCAGAAAGAAACAAAGCTGCATTTTCAAAAGCAAAATCAAGAGTTTCAAAAATGGTTTCGTCCTCAACTTTTCCTTGAATATCCTTAATGTGTTCCGTAGAATGAGCATTCAAACTATCCAACAATTGCTGTGCATACTCCGTTAGATCTTCCAAAGAACCTTGAGAATCCCTTTTTATATTGACAATGATCTTATCACTGAATTGTGCGGTATTTAGTACTTTTTGAAGTTGCTCATTCTCGGAATTGGAAGGAATCAATTTGGAAATATCCTCATCAAATTTAATTTGCAATGCCATCCAAACAAGACCCGCAAAGACAAATAATACCACCAAAGTAAAGATACCTTTATGGCTTTGTATGGATTGATAGGTTCTGTTTAAAAAATCAGTCATGTGCCAACACTGTTTTTTTGTCAAACAAAGAAAATAAAAGATATCCTAAACCACCAAAAATGATGGATGACGAGATCGAAAGGGTAAGGCTTCCAATGAGATAGGATTTTAAGTTTTGAACAAGGTTAAAATTTTCCATAATCGTGTCTAAATCGTAATGCGTATCAATTCCCAAGACCCAATTTCCGGTTTGGAGGCTCAGGAGCAGGACCAAAGGAATAAAAGGTGGCAGGCTGATATTTGAAAAGGCAAAAGAAATGACCTTATTCAATTTGAGTAAAATGGCCAGGAAAATGACAATAATGGTGTGAAAACCCCAAAGCGGCGACAATCCGATAAACACACCCAATGCTATTGACAGTGCTTTCTTTTTTGGCGAATCCTGATGCCTTAGAAAGTCTTCGACGAAAAATCGTTTAAGGCCTTTTTTTTTTAGTTTTCTGAAAAAATTTCGTGGGGTGATATAAAAAAAGCGCACTAATAAGAACCAGGTATATAAAACCACCATCCTTGCAATGTCCATAAATGGGCGAAAATGTGAGACGCGCTCGTTCATATCATAGAGCACGTGGATTGGCACGTGGTGGATTTCCGTTCCCGACCAAAAAGATTTTACGATGGCTTCAATTTCAAATTCAAACTTCTTGGTGGATTTCATGAACCGGATGTCCTCCATATGTTTGATTGGGTACAAGCGAAAACCTGATTGCGAGTCTCGCAACTTGAGCCCGGTGGCGGCTTTCATCCAGAAGGTAGAGACTCGGTTTCCTTTTGCACTACTTGCCAATACATTCGCTTTATTCATGTTGCGGTCTCCAATAATAAGGATATTCTTATTGCTGGAAGCATCGAGCGTTCCTATAAAATTAGGAATATCCACTGGGAAATGCTGCCCATCGGTATCCAAGGTTATGGCATACTCAAAGCCAATGGCTCTTGCATGCTTAAAGCCAATTTTCAATGCATGCCCTTTTCCTATATTTTTTGATTGATGCAACTGGATAATCTGAGGATAACGTACCAAAATCTCTTTCGTTTCATCTGTAGAACCATCATTGACTACGATGATATCTGAGGTAAATTCCAAAACGCCGTTGGTAACCCGCTGCAAGGTTTTAGAGTTGTTGTAGGTAGGCAAGACCACACAACATCGATAGGATTTTAATTTGGATGTGATTTCGGTAAGCGCCATTGCGAGCGGTTCGAGTGATTTATTTTTTTACAAATGTAACATTACATTTTAATACCGACCTACCGTCCTTAAAGGAAGTCGTATTTTTTACTTTTACATAATCGTTCTCTTGTACGAACTCGATATGGAAAATGAGTATGGTTTCTTCATTTGGATTGACCAAATTCAAAAATTTGATTTGTGAAGAAGAATGCAACTGTAAGCTGGTTTGAAGCTGTTTTTCCACACAATTTTTAAGAATCTGGAGCAGGGCAACACCGGGAGTCACAGGAAAATTTGGGAAATGGCCTTTGAAAATGTCATGATTTTTTTGAAGCGCCACAGTCAGTGCTATCCGATTTTCATCGATGTTATTTAACTTCTGAATTTCGTAAAAATCTTCTAAAAGCATTTTCAATTATTAAAAACCGAATCAGAAACAGTACCGTTCAACTTTTTGTTTTTGAATACGATTAGGGTAAAATCGTCATTTGGCTCTACCAATTTTACTTCAGTGACCTGAGCGGATACTTTGTCAAATTTCAACTCAAAGGATGAAATAAATTTTTTAAGGCGTTTATCCTTTGGAATGAATGTTACCAAAAAATCCTTACCATATTTTAAATAGGAAATTTCGAATTGGGTTTCATCGAACATGTCGCCTTTAATACTATTGACAATCA
>JBGTDZ010000289.1:0-3549 GCA_041748055.1 Aquaticitalea sp. | reverse complement strand
CAGATGTGGCGCTATATTATTTTGAGAAAAATAATCTCTCAACTGCTGCTCTTCCTTTAGGGACGTATCGCCGTTGTCATATTTTTCCAACAGCTTCTCTATATTATCTAATACCATATCGATGTGTATTTGTTAGTTCTTCTCTAATTGTTTTTCTCGCTCTTGATAAGGCCACTCTAATTGCGGTTTGGTTCATCTCGAGCATTTCAGCTATTTCTTCAAACTCGTATTGCTCTATATCTCTCAATTGCAATATTATTTTTTGCTGTTCCGGAAGGGCTTCTATTATTTTTGAAACCCAATTCACACTATCATTCAGCTCTACCTGTTTTTGTAATGATGTATTATTGTCTTGATAATTGCTATGAACAATTTTCAAGTTTTGTGCCTGTTTTGATTTTAATCTATCGAGACAAAAATTCTTGGTCATTGTCATCGAGAAAGCTTCTATATTTTTATATTCTTCAATCTTTTCTTGATTATTCCATAATTTCAATAAAATCTCTTGCGTGGCATCTTCGGCTTCTTCCGTTGAAACCAGCAATCGTTTTGCCAATCGAAATATTTTGTCCTTAAAAGGCATCACAATATTTACAAAATCTGCCTGTGTCATTTGATGATTAGTTTTTAAATCAGGTGAGTTATTCCTGCTTCTATCTTTACGACGAACCATTGTGATTTTTGTTACATTGGTTTTAAATCTACTTTGAAAGTTCTCCCTTATTCAGCGGAATTAGATTTACTAAAATATTTTATCTAACAGAAATAGTGACATTAAATAAAACCTCACTTAAATTTTTAAATCACAATAATGTAAGTAAATTTAAAGTTTAATAGACCAATAGATTGCTAATGAACAAGAAAATAAAGATTCCTATGAAGATTTTAAAAATTACTATTATTGCTTTTATAGCATTTAGTCTCACGACTAGTTGCTTCGAAGATAGAGACGACAATGCCATTTCTGCGAGTGAAATCTCGGATTTTGTATGGAAGGGTATGAATGCCTTTTATTTATATAAAGACGAAATTCCAGATTTGGCCAACGATCGTTTTTCCTCCGATGAAGATTATGCTTCCTATTTGAATAGCTTTTCTGACCCGGAGGAGTTATTTGAAAGCCTTATCTATCAGAGACAGACGATAGATAGGTTCAGTGTTCTTGTGGATGATTATATTGCCTTGGAACAGTTGTTTAGCGGCATTACCAAAAACAACGGAATGGAATTTGGTCTGGTTCGTTTTTCAGGATCAGACAATTTGTTTGGTTATGTCCGTTATGTATTGCCCAATACTGACGCAGAAAATAAAGGTATTCAGCGAGGCATGATATTCAATGCTGTGGATGGCACTCAACTAACAATCAATAATTTTCGTTCGTTATTGAGCCCTGATGTTTACACTATAAATCTTGCCATATATAACGACAACGGTACACCAGCGACGAGTGATGACATCATTGAATCATCATCTGAAAGTGTGACTTTAACTAAAGCACCGTACACTGAAAATCCGATTTTCATCAATGAAGTTATCAATGTTGAAGACCATATAATTGGATATCTGATGTATAATGGTTTCACGGGAACGGATCAGTTCGATTCTCAATTGAACAGTGTTTTTGGTGAATTTCAAGCCGTAGGCATCACAGATTTGGTTTTGGATTTAAGGTATAATGGTGGTGGATCTGTGGCTACTGCCACTTGGTTATCGTCTATGATAACGAGTCCTGCACTTGTAGGCGAAACTTTTTTCTCAGAGCAGTATAACAGTGACATTCAAGCACAAATTTTAGCAGAAAACCCTGATTTTCTTGTGAATCCATTTGTAAACGAAATGATCAAAAGAAACAATAACGGTGACATTGTTTTCCAGCAAACAATTAATCATGTTAGTCTGGACAAAGTTTATATTCTGACTACAGGTAGTACTGCGTCAGCAAGTGAATTGGTGATAAATGGATTAAATCCACATATTGATGTGGTTCAAATCGGAACCACTACCATCGGAAAATACCAAGCTTCCATTACCGTTTATGACGCACCCGATTTTAGAAGAGCCAATGCCAATCCGAATCATACGTATGCCATTCAGCCATTGATCTACAAATCCCTGAATGCCAATGGTGTCACGGATTATGATTCCGGTTTGGTGCCACAACTCATTTTGGGAGAAGATTTTGGTAATCTCGGTGTTTTGGGAGATGTCAACGAGCCCTACTTGGCGGCAGCCATCAATGAAATATTAAATTCCGGTCGCTTTATCGTCAATAAACAACTTGACAGGGAAATCATTGGCAGCAATGTTCTTGAACCTTTTTTAAACGAAATGTATACCGACAAAACTTTACCGGTTGATTTTATAAAACGCTCAATTTTTAAAAATGAATAAAGAAAAAAGCCGCTGAAAAGCGGCTTTCTTCATTTATAAACGAAGCGTAATCCCTAAATTAATATTTCGCCCTTTTGTTGAATAGCCAAATAGTTCAACATAATCTTCGTTTAAAAGATTGGTAATATTGGCAAACAAGGTCATCTTGTTGTTTACAATCTTATGGCTCACATAAAAATCCCACAGACTATAACTTTTTAAGGTCACATCTTCATTTGTGAAAGTATCATTGTTAAATATCGAATCTCTTCGGTCATCATTAAATTGATAGGACAAACTCAAAAATGTAGCGTCACATATCTGATAATCCACACGAGCATTAACTTTCAATTCCGGAATTCGCAAATTTAAATCCTCTTCAACTTTGGTATAAGTTGCATTGGCGTTCAATTTCAGTTTTTTTGTCAACTTATAATTTGCAGTTAACTCGAGACCACTTGCAGTAAACTCTTCATCAACATTTTTATATTGAAACACAAAATCCCCCAAATCGACAAAATCAATGAAATTCTTTTCATCACGATTAAAATAAACAATACTGAATATCGCTCGATCTTTTAATGTAAGTTCTGCACCCAACTCAATGGTTGTATTTTCCTCCGGTTTTAATTCTAAATTACCAAAGGTAGGTTCAAATAATTGATACAAAGAGGGCGTAATGTAGGCTGTGCTGTAACTTGCCAATCCCTTAATGTAACCAAAACTCAAGTTTTTTCTAAAGGAAGGATTGATGCTATACACCAACTGACTACCATATTCCGAATGGTTATTGAAACGCGCACCAGCATTAAAATTAAATCCAAAATCAGACACAAACACCACATTGGCATATGGGTCGATGATTGTATACTTTGCATCTTCTGGATTTATACTTTGTTCAAAATCTGTATCACCAAAAGGAATTGAAAAACTTTCCATTGTGTTTTCTTGGGCATTCAGTCCCAAAACAGTGTAAAATTTATCATTGAAATTATAGCGATTAAATAAGTCGCCAACAAAACTTTCAGCATTGAACTCGGCAGGGAAACTTGAAAAAATCTCTCTTTCGATATTATTATATGCAGCATTCAAGTTAATGCTACCGTTTTTATAATTGTACTCGGGGGAAATTCCAATGCGATACTGATTTGTTTTTGACCGGTCATCTGAATCAATTCC
>JBGTDZ010000288.1:0-13256 GCA_041748055.1 Aquaticitalea sp. | reverse complement strand
CAAAATGCTGAATACAACAGATTAATGACTTACTACAAGCCGTCATTGGACAAGTGGACGAGCCTGTTTTTGTTGATTGTCTTTCAGGGTGTATTGTTGTTTTTCATTCTTATCTTCAAAAAAGAAGGCATTAAGAAAGCCAATCGTCTGTTGAGCTTGTTCGTGTTGGCTTTTTCCATTGTGTTGTTCACATATGTCATGTATTGGAGTGGTTACATTTGGGTGTCGCCTTTTAATTACTGTGAAAACTTATTTTCACCTTTGAGCTATGTCTTTGGACCTTTATTGCTTTTATATATCCAATCTCTTTTTTCCAAAAAGGTAAATTTCAAGAGTAGTTTCTACCATTTTATCCCTTTTGTTATTGGTGTATTCATATTGGTATCCAACCATTTTTTGGATGCGTCAAGAATCATTGTCAACACTATTATGCCTGTGGTTTTCAATCCTTGGGTGACTATGGTGCAGATGGCGGCCTATTTGGTTGCTATTTATCTATTCATCCGTAAGGAAAAATACAATGCAGATGTCATTGTGAACTCTTGGATGTATTATTTGATGTATGCTTATGTTGGTTTGGTACTGTCATTTCTTTCTTATTTTATCCTTGTGCAATTTTCTTTTTTCAATCTGCAATGGGACTATATGATTTCCTTTATGATTTCGGCATTCATCATTCTTATAAGCATTATGGGCTATATACAACCACAGATATTTTACGGGTTTAAGGTGAGTGAAATCTTGTCTTTTGTAAAATATGAAAAATCAGGCTTGAATGAAAGTTTGGCCCTGGAGCTAAAACAAAAGCTTTTGGAATTGATGGTTGATGAACAGGTTTATAAGGATAATAGCATCAATCTTGAAAAATTATCCACCAAACTGGACACCACAAAACATAATACCTCCCAGATCATAAATGAACATTTCAACGAGAATTTCTTTGAGTTCCTAAATGATTTCCGGATCGAAGCGGCCAAAAATCTATTGGTCAGTGAAGATAAACAATCCATGAACATTACCGAAGTGCTTTACGACGTTGGTTTTAACAATAAGGTATCGTTCAATAATGCCTTTAAGAAACGTACTGGCCTTACACCTTCCCAGTTTCGCAATAAAATGATGCGAGCATCCTAGAATTTCTATCTCAAATCCCTCTTTGTCTTTATCATGATGCAATATATTTCTGTTTTTGGTAAACTCTTATCGGGATTGGACAAAGTTGTTTTCTTCTTTGCTTTTTTTGTTGAGTAAAATTAGCTCGGCAGGTACTTCATTACTAAAAGTACGCTAAACATTTATCAGTACTTGGTAGTACAATTATTTGAGTTAGTCTTCAAAAAACAATATCTGCCAGCTTTTTTGCATTCTTTACGCCCTCTTTGGCTGCAGTCAGTAGCATTCTTATCCTTTGCTTTTCGAAATCAATTCATCTTTCATCCGTATCCATGCGAACTTGCAGCTCTCATTCCATTAGATCTATTTGGAAAGCCACTCGGCAATGATCCATTATTGAATAAGTATCAAATTTCTAAATCGGGATTTGGTAAACCATTATCGGGATTTGGTAAACTATTATCGGGATTGACCTAAATACGACGGTTCTACGCTTTTTTTGAAAGAAATTGGTTTGGCAGATAAACTACTTCAACTAAGAAAGTTCACTAAACTTTGTTCTCAAAATTTGTAGTTCATTATTTATTTGTAGTTCATTATTTGAATTAGCCTTCGAAATAAGTCTGCCATCCTTTTTTAAATAATTCAAGAAATCTAAAAGTGACCTAAACGCTTTGCTTATAGTGGGCAATTTCAATATTAATTAAAAATTAAGATTTATGAGAATGAAGTTTTACAATTTAAGTATGCTCGTAATGGCATTACTATTTTCCGCCTTTACTTTTTCCCAAGAAAAAACAGTTTCGGGCACTATATCGGATGAAAATAATTTACCGTTACCAGGAGCAACCGTTATTGTTCTGGGGACAACTACGGGGGTATCAGCCGATTTTGATGGCAAATATTCCATCCAAGCAAAGGTGGGAGACGTGCTGCAATTCAGTTTTGTAGGGTACACTACACAATCCAAAACTGTGGGAGTCGAAAATACAATTGATGTATCCATTCAGCCGGACAATACGCTTGACGAGGTTGTAGTAACTGCATTAGGGATCAAAAGAAATTCTAAATCTCTTGGTTATTCAGTAAGTTCTGTAAAATCGGAAGAAATAGTAGAAAATTCAGAACCCGATCTTATTCGGTCATTAAATGGTAAAGTCCCAGGCGTCAATGTCAATACTTCTACTGGGGTGGCTGGTGCTGCTAATAAAATCACAATTAGGGGAACAACCTCTTTTCAAGGAGGTAACCAGCCTTTATTTGTGGTTGATGGTACGCCTTACAGTAATGATGAAATTACAACATCGAGCCAAACGACAGGTACAGGAGGAAGTTATGAATCTGGCATTTCGTCTTTAGACCCAAATGATATCGCAAGCGTTGAGGTTTTAAAGGGTGCCGTTGCAGCTGCATTATATGGATCAAGAGCTGTTAACGGCGTTATTTTGATAACTACCAAGTCCGGAAAATCTGGCGGCTTTACAAACAAGAAGTTTGAAGTAAACTTGAATAGCGGTGTTTATTTTGAAAAAATTGCCAACCTTCCCGAATATCAGAACACTTACGGCAATGGTACCAATTTCAATTACAACAATGCCAATGGTTCTTGGGGAGCACGTTTTGATTCACAGGCCACGATCCCTACATGGCCCAATCTATTGAATGCATTCCCTGACTTGTTTGGTCCTACCGTACCCTATGTGGCACAGCCGGATAACGTAAAGGACTTGTTCAGAACTGGAGTGGTTACAGATAATTCGATTAACATCAGCAGCGCCAAAGACAATTCGAACTTTAGCTTGACCATCTCCAATTTAGATCAAGAGGGGTACATTCCATTCAATACTTATAAAAGAACGAATATTTCAACTGGTGGAAATGTAAAGCTGGAAAACGGTTTGACCATTGGAGCTAATTTGAGTTATTCAGACAGCGAACAAGTGGGAGCTTTTTTTGGTGAAAACCAATTTGCAGGTGCAGCCTCTTCTTTTGCGAGAGCGATTACTTTAGGCAGGACCTGGGATTTTAGCTTGCCCTATGAACACCCAATCACAGGAGCGTCAGTGGTTCCCAATGGCGGATATGACCATCCACGTTGGTCTTGGGAGCACAATCAAATCATAACAGGCGTCAACAGGACAGTAGCCAATGTGAGTTTTGCCTATGAATTCAATGATCACTTAAACGCTAGATACCAATTGGGCATTAACAATTACGATTTGGGAAGAGTAGAAATTACCGATAAAGGATCAAGAGCAGCTGCAGGACTGGGACAAGTGCGCACTGAAGATTACAACAGTGAAGAAATTGAATCTACTTTGGTCCTTACCTATAATACAGATTTAACTGATGCTTTTAATCTGAATTTCACTGTGGGTAATAACGTCAACCAAATTTCAAGGAAAGATATTGGATATACTGGTACAGACCTCATTGCAGATGATATATTTACCATTAGCAATACCGCAAATGTCATATCAGATTACAACACGACCAGTAGAAAAAGAATTGTGGGTGTCTTTGCAGATTTAGGATTAAGTTATAACGATTTTTTGTTCTTGAATGCGACAGCCAGAAATGACTGGTCTTCCACATTGCCAAAGGCCGACAATAGCTTTCTGTATCCATCGGTGAATGCATCATTTATTTTTACTGACGCTTTAAAAATGGACAATAACATCCTGAACTATGGTAAAATTAGGGGTGGATGGGCAAACGTAGGCCGTGACGCAGATGCTTATCAGATTAATAAGGTATTTGGATTGGGAGCGGTTTTTGCAGGACAGCCAACTGTTTTTGTTCCAGCCGTTTTGGGAAATCCCGACCTAAAACCAGAAAATACCGAGGAATTTGAAATAGGGACCGATTTGGAATTATTCAACAAGCGCATTCTTATTGACTTTACTTGGTACAAGAAAACAACAACAGATTTGATATCCCAAGTAAACGTACCAACCTCTACAGGATATTCTGCTTTATTGACCAACATTGGCGAAATGCAAAATGAAGGTGTTGAAATAGGATTGACACTCATGCCATTCCGTTCAGAGGACTTTAGTTGGACATCCTATACCACGTTTACCAAAAACAAGAACATTGTTAATAAACTGATTGAAGGTTTGGATAGGTTTCCGATCGATGTCAATCAAGTTGCCTTCGTACAGGAAGGTCAGCCTTTTGGTGTGTTCTACGGAAGTGCATTTGCGAGGGATGAAGAAGGGAATTATCTCATCGAAGAAGGAGGTGGTGGCATCCTTGAGGCTCCAGAAAATAAAGTAATTGGCGATCCAACCCCTGATTTTAAAATTGGCTTCATAAATACTTTCCGCTATAAAAACTTAAGTTTTAAAGCGCAATTTGACTGGAAGGAAGGTGGAGATATCTCATCTTCAGGATTGGATCAATTATTGGGAAGAGGTGTGACAAGAGACACAGAAGATAGGGAACGTACCTTCATTATCCCTGGCTTTTATGGCGATCCAACAACGGGTCTGCCTATACTAGATGCCAATGGGAACAAAATTCCGAATGTGACCCAAATTACCATGAATAATTTATATTTTTCTCCTACTACCAATAGCAATACGTTTGGAATAAATAGCGTTGCCGAGGCATCCGTGTATGATGGTACAGTTTATAGGCTAAGGGAAATTTCATTGGCATATGACTTGCCAAAAAAGTTTCTTGACAACACATTTTTAGGATCTGTATCTATTTCTTTGATTGGGTCCAATCTATGGTATTTTGCACCAAATGTACCAAAATATACAAACTTTGACCCAGATGTAACTGCATATGGTGCTACCAATTTGCAGGGCATCGAAACACAGTCTGCACCCAGTTCAAAAAGATATGGACTAAAAGTAAACGTAACATTTTAAATAAAAAACTATGAAAAACATACTCAAAATAAAATCGAAGAGTAATAGGTTGCTTTTATTGCTGGTAACTTCATTGATGCTCTATACATGTAACGATTATTTGGATATCAATACGGATCCCAATAATCCAACAACAGCACCATTGGACCAATTGTTGACCAATGTGGAAGGTAGCTTTAATCAGATTACAGAGTTTGAACTTTTTATGGCTGATATTCTTTCTTCATATGTACATCAATTAGTCTATAGGGAAGAACAGGATCAGTATGGGACTAAACCAGACAATAGTCTCGTACAAAATTCGTGGGATGTTGCTTATAATGTGCTGACAGAAACCAATATTATCATTGACCAAGGCACAGCAGAAAATGAAATGGTGATCGTGGGAATGGCGCAGGTAATAAAAGCCTACACCTTGACCATCATTGTGGATATTTGGGGCGATGCACCATATTCTCAAGCCAATCAATTGGAAAATGGCATTGTCAGTCCTGTATTCGACGATCAAGAGGAAATCTATCAAGCAGCATTAGATTTATTGGATGAAAGCCTTGTGAATATCAACAGTGGTGTCGGTGTAAATCCTGGCAGTCAAGATCTATTTTATGGAGGAAGTCCGGCAAAATGGACAAAATTTGTCAATACCTTGAAGCTCAAACTTTACAATGAGATAAGGCTTTCATCATTATTTGATGCCAGTAAACTCAATGCGCTGATAGCGGAAAACAATTTTATGTCTTCCACCGCAGATGGATTTGAATACCCATATTCTTCAACACAATCCCCAGCTGATGAGAGAAACCGTTTATATATTGATTCCTATTTGGCTGGGCAAGTATCACATCATGCAAGTCCATGGTTTTACGAGATCCTTAAAGGTTGGAATCCTAATATCCATAATGGTATTGCAGATCCGAGATTGCCATACTACTACTATAATCAATTGGTGCCGGGCCAGTTACCTCCAGATGTTGGAGATCCAACGACCGGAGATCCAAGAGCCGATTATTGGGATAGTAATACAGGGTTCCATAGTAATAGATTTGGAAGCGTAAGTGCCAATAGGGATTTTTCAGCGAGAGATTCTTCAACGTTTCCGGGCATATATGTTAGTGGCGGTAAATATGACGACGGAATGGGTGGTTCTGCTGATGTCAACGCTGGCAATGGCGCCGCAAATCACAGAATTCTCTCATATCATGAATTTTTGTTCATACAAGCAGAGCTCATGCATGTGGGGTTGGTAGGAGGCAATACCAGGGCAAAATTGCAAGAAGCCATGATAGCGGCCTTTCAAAAAGTAGATCAGGTTGTGGCAGATACTGGAACCAGTCAAAGTGTTCCAATTTTATCAGGTTCTGCAGCGGTCTCTAATTTTATAAATGCTGTCCTTGTGGAATTTGATGCTGCATCCAACGAGAAAAAAATGGAAATCATTATGACCCAAAAATGGGTTTCAACTTTTGGGGACCCTTTTGATCAATACAACGATTATCGAAGAACAGGATATCCTGTTTTGGCCGATCCAAATGGTCCTTCACCAGAATACCAGTTGGATAACATGGACGAGTGGCCTTTGATTGATAGCGAAACAACATTGAATAGACCGTATCAAATATCGATATTCTGGCCTCAAGCAGAATTGAACGTCAATCAAAATGCGCCAGCCCAAAAAGATGCTACAACCTATAGAATATTCTGGGATAATTAATAAAAACTTTTAACTATGAAAAATATATATATCTTATTAGTATTTGTCATGACTACTTTGCTTCTGAACACGTCGTGCGAAAGTGATGGCGGCGATTCAATCATAGAAACCACCAATGGTGCACTGCCCGATTTTAATTTGGTACCCGGTAGTCCTGATTTTATAAACCTTACTGGTTTTGATGATTTGAACTTGCAGTTCACGGTTGGTGTCGGTGTTGGTACTCCGGTTTCTTTTGATCTAAAGGCATTTTACCTTACAGCTGACGGCGATTTATATGGTCCTGTAACACTTGATGCAGGTGTCACAACATTTCCAAAGGAATACTCCATATCTGGCTCAGAAATTTTGGCTGCATTCCCCGAACTTAACGGAACGGATGGTGTCAGTGTTGGAGATGTCTTAAAATTGTTTACCTCCTTTACATTTGCAGATGGGACCGAATTTGACATTCTCAATGAAAATGCTGAATTTAACTATTATGCACCAGATTTTGATGCCTACCCAAATTTCACGGTAAAATTGGAATATGCCGTGTCCTGCCCTTCAACACTTGGCGGTACACACTCATTTGTATCTTCAAACCTTCAGGCCATCACTGGCACTTGTCCTTCAGGGACAGTAACAGGTTCTGTTGTTTGGACTGACCTAGGAGGGGGCAATTATCTAACTTCCGATCTTGGTTTTGGCCAGTATGGCACCACTTGTTGGAACGATGCACCCGCCACAAGTGGTGGTGCGACATTTACTGAAGTCTGCGGGCAAATCATTTCCGGGGGTACTGACCAATACGGGCTAACCTACATTTGGGTCATTACTGATGTCATTGGCCCTGAACTTTTCATATCATGGACCAATGATTATGGGGATTCGGGAGATGTTGTCATTACAAGGGAAGGTGGTGCTGATTGGCCTCCTTTATTCACTAATTGATGCTGTTTTTTGTAAGTATAAATAAAAACCCATTTGCAACGAATGGGTTTTTTTTGTTCAACAAAGTATTCATCATGAAAATGTATAATACGAAAAAATTAGTATCATAAATAATAATGAATATCTTTAAACTGTCTTATAAATGGGGTGTAGTAAAATGAGCAGACTCTCATGTTTTATTTTTTGGTGTATATTTTTGCACATAAGTGTGGCAATCGCACAAAACACAGTTGGCACAATCAACAATACTGAAAGTGCATTCAATGGCTATACGCTATTTACAAATCATACAAAAACATTTCTCATCAATAATTGTGGTGAGGTCATCAACCAATGGAACAGTAATTATATCGATGGGAAATCTGTGTATTTATTGGAAGATGGCAGTATTTTGAGATGTGGTTTCTTACCAAATCCCAACTTTGGTTTACCAGGTATTGGAGGAGTCATTCAAAAGATAAGTTGGGAAGGCGTTGTGCTTTGGGAATATACATATTCATCAAGCTCATTTTCCCAGCATCATGATGTGTATCCACTTCCAAATGGCAATGTCTTAATTTTGGCAGCTACAAAGAAAACACAAACCGAAGCCATTCAAGCAGGAAGAAATCCATCATTATTAACTGAAAGTGGTCTTTACAATGAACAAATTATTGAAGTGGAGCCAACAGGGTTGAACTCAGGAACAATCATTTGGGAATGGAACGTTTGGGATCATTTGATACAGGAATTTGATAGCACTAAAAGTAATTTTGGAATTGTTTCTGAAAACCCACAGTTGTTGGATATCAATTATTTAGGATTTGCAGGGAACGGTCCCAACTGGCTTCATGCGAATTCCATTCAATACAATGAAATTTTGGATGAAATCATCATCAGCGTAAGGCAATTGAACGAAATATACATCATTGACCATTCCACCACACTTGCAGAATCGACTGCCCACACTGGAGGCAATCATGATAAGGGTGGCGATTTTTTGTATCGATGGGGAAATCCTTTAGCATATCAACAAGGTTCACTTAATGATCAAAAATTATTTGGACAGCATACACCGCATTGGATACCTGACAATTATGTGGACGGAGGGAAGATTTTGATTTTCAATAATGGGAATTGGAGATTTCCGGAATATTCAAGTCTCGCGGTAATCAATCCCGAAAAAAACGTAGACAATGATTATTTGTATGTTCCAAATGCTGCTTATGGCCCGGAATCTCCCGATTGGCAATATGAAGGCTTACCTCAGACCGATTTCTTTTCGAGGATTATGTCGAGCGCCCAACGTCTTCCCAATGGAAACACACTGATATGTGATGCCGATTCCGGTTACGTTTTTGAAATTGATAGTAATAATAACAAGGTTTGGGAATACATAAATCCTCAAACCGTTGCGGGAACAATTTTCAGCCAAGGAGATATTGCAGAAAGCAATTTGATATTTAGAGCTTTTAAATATGCTCCTAATTATGCTGCTTTTGACGGAAGGGATTTGACTCCTGGAAATCCTATTGAATTAAATCCAGATTTAAGTCAATGTAACCTTCTTAATATTGATGAGGTAAGTTTAGGTGACTTTCAAATATTTCCAAACCCGACCAGCGGAATCATTAATTTCAAAACCAAACAAAGCATTGAAAAAATTGAGGTCTACTCAACTCTGGGAAGTTTGGCAGCAACACATTACAACGTACATTTTATAGATTTAAACCCACTTCGTGCGGGAGTCTATATATTAAAAATATATTCAAATAATACTGTTTTCAATCAAAAAGTGCTTAAGCGATAAAATTTATGTAGATTATTTAAAAAATACAATTCACAATCTTCAATTAAAATCCACTGTTTTTAATAAATATGCTAATCAAACTTAACATCACATATCATATCGTCATTTAACATATTGATTAACACGGTTTTATTTTTAAAAACTTGCATGATAGCTATGTGTTCTGTTTCTTTGTAGCTAATGATAATAGAAAACCAATGAAATTGATAAGCATTAAAAGAGAAACCAAACCTGAAGAACGTTTCTCACCAAAGATGGGAGTATTGTACACACAAGTAACGTACATCAAGAAACTATTTCTGAACATTCCTTTTAAGACACTACATAAATACAGAGAAACTTATTACGGAGAGGTGAAGGATTGTGAATCTTGTAATTTGACCCGATAAATTTATCCTTGCCAGCTTCATTTATTTCGTTCGCACCTGTTTTAGTTGGCTTCCGGATTAAGTGTTGAAGCATCTTCTTTTTTCTGCATGAAACTGCCCACTAACAGCATGATCATCCCGGAAGTCACGGACATGTCCGCCACATTAAAAATGCCAGTTCTGAACATTCCCCCAAAATCGATATGGAAGAAATCGGTTACAGACCCGTAGACAATTCTATCATAGACATTGGCAATGCCCCCTCCTAATATAAAACAAAAACCGATCAAGCTCAAACGGTCCAATGTTTTGTTTTTTAGAATGTAATACAAAACATACCCTAAAACCAAAAGTGGGAGAATCAACAACAAAAGTAATTTCAAAGTTGGGTTTAGGTCACTTCCCATGCCCAAAAAAGCACCAGAATTTTCAACATTGGTCAAAATGAAGGTATCACCAATTATGGCAATGATTTTTCCGGGAATCACTTCTGTCCTTACAACATACTTGGATATTTGATCAATGGCAATATTTGCAACAATCAATAAAAAGATACGGACGGTTCGAGATAATTTCATGTATTTATTAGTTAGATGGTAAGGTAGCAGCCGAAGTTTGAGCTTTCCTATTAATTTTTTTGACCAAGCCTTGCAACACATTTCCTGGGCCAACTTCTGTAAATAGTGTGGCGCCATCTGCAATCATTTGCTGTACGGATTGTGTCCAACGTACTGGGGCAGTCAACTGCGAAATAAGATTCTTCTTGATGTCGTTTTCATTTTGGACGGCATTGGCAGTCACATTTTGATAAATGGGACAATTTGGTTTTCTGAACAAGGTATTTTCAATGGCAGCAGCCAATTCCTCCCGAGCTGGTTCCATCAAGGGAGAATGAAAGGCGCCGCCAACAGGTAATACCAATGCACGTTTGGCACCAGCTGCTTTCATGGCTTCACATGCGCTATTGATGGCATCGACTTCGCCAGAAATCACTAATTGCCCAGGGCAATTATAATTCGCCGCAACAACAATTCCTAGTGTTTTGGCACAAATATCTTCAACAATGTTGTCGTCCAAACCTAAAACTGCTGCCATGGTGCTTGGTTGCAGTTCACAAGCTTTTTGCATGGCCAATGCACGTTGGGATACCAATTTCAATCCATCTTCAAATGAAAGCGTACCATTAGCGACCAACGCAGAAAATTCGCCTAGTGAATGTCCAGCAACCATATCTGGTTTAAAAATTTTTCCTAAAGTTTTTGCCAAAATAACTGAATGCAAAAAGATAGCAGGTTGAGTGACTTTGGTTTCTTTTAACTCCTCCGCAGAACCTTCAAACATGGAATCTGTAATATGAAAACCTAGGATATCATTTGCCTCTTCAAAGAGTTCTTGTGCCAAAGGTGATTTTTCATATAATTCAAGTCCCATTCCTGGGAATTGTGCGCCTTGGCCCGGAAATATATATGCGTGCATTATTGATTGATTTTGATGCTGCAAAAATAGGAATTTAATAAGACATAAGACCGTTTTGCTATTGGACATAAGAGAAAAGACTTATATCATGGTATCAATGAGAAATGATTTAATAGGTAACATTTCTATTTGATAGCCCCATTCACTTCTTTGTTGATCTTTGAAATTACCATTTGAATAAACAATCAAAAGTCCCAATTAGGGAATTTCAGTGAAATTCGTGCTACAAACCTCTCACGGCCGCTTCCGCACAACGTTCCCCATCCATAGCCGCAGAAACTATGCCTCCAGCATATCCACCACCTTCACCACAAGGAAACAACCCCTCGATTTGCGGATGCTCTAAATGTTCATTTCTAGGAATGCTCACCGGTGACGAAGTACGCGACTCAACACCGACAATATTGGCTTCTTCTGTATAATAACCCTTCATTTTATGTCCGAAAGCTTTGAATCCTGTTCGGAGTCGGCCGCCAATTAATTTTGGCAATAAGGAGTGCAAAGGTGCCGACTTTAATCCTGGTTGGTAGGATGTTGCATTTAAATCTGAAGACAATTTTCCGTCCACAAAATCGGTCAATCGCTGTGCTGGTGCAACTTGACTTCGGCCACCTGCCGTGAATGCCAAACGTTCCAAATCTTTTTGATATTCCAAGGCTTTTAAAACTCCAAATTTTTCATATTTGTATAAATCTTTATCTGCATTGATTTCCACAACAATCCCTGAATTTGCATATTGATTGTTCCGTTTGGAAGGTGACATCCCGTTAACAACCACTTCACCATTGGCAGTCGCGGCGGGAACTATGAATCCTCCAGGACACATACAAAATGAATACACACCTCGCTCATTCACTTGCTCAACCAAACTGTAAGCTGCGGCTGGCAATAATTCGTCACGCTTCGAACTGCAGTGGTATTGAATCGAATCTATGATGTGCTGCGGATGTTCTACGCGCACCCCCATGGCAAAGGATTTTGCTTCGAGTGCTATCTTTTTATTATGAAGTAAGTAAAAAATATCACGAGCGGAATGACCAGTTGCCAAAATAACACGATTGACTTCCAGTTCCTCACCATTTTGAAGTTGAATGGCTTTTATTTTATGGTTCTTAATGATGAAATCTATTACTCGAGTTTCAAAATGGATTTCCCCTCCATATTTAAGTATCGTCTCTCGAATATTCTGAACGACTTTTGGCAGTTTGTTGGTGCCGATATGAGGATGTGCATCTACCAAAATTTGTTCGGTTGCTCCATGATATACCAAGTTCTCAAAAATCCGACGGATATCACCTCGTTTCAGACTTCTAGTGTATAATTTTCCATCGCTATAGGTTCCGGCGCCCCCTTCACCAAAACAGTAATTGGAATCTTCATTCACAAAATGGTCTTGATTGATGGCTTTTAAATCGCGACGTCTGTCCTGGACATTTTTTCCACGTTCGAGAACTATGGGCTTAAAACCAAGTTCGATACAGCGCAAGGCTGCCCACATTCCCGCTGGGCCAAAACCGATGATATGAATGGGTTTGGCATTGGAAACATCCTTATAATCAAAAATATAATCCGTAGTTTCCGGAACTGGTTCGTTGATGTAGACAGCTACCTTATAATTGTGAATGATTAATTTTTTCCTAGCGTCAATGGACTTCCGAAGCACTTTTACTCCTGTAATTTCACTTTCAGAAACACCTAAAAATTCAGCCGATTTTCTTATTAGAATATCGTGCTGTTTTTCCTCGTGCAGCGTGACTCGAAGTTGGATGTCTTTTACCATGGGCCAAAATTAGGGAAAATTGGATAAGGTTAGCCTAATTCAAACTTGATAAAAAGCCCTTGATTTTCCCAAAATATAAATCAGGTTGATCCAGCCAACCGTAATGTGCACACTTATCAATGTAAAAAACTTCTGAATTGGAAAACACCTTATGTGCGGTTTGGGCAATTTCCTTGTCAAGTACATCTTGGTTGCCATGAATGAT
>JBGTDZ010000287.1:0-5175 GCA_041748055.1 Aquaticitalea sp. | reverse complement strand
CCGCATCCTAAAGGATAATGAAGTAACCATGCCCATTCTTCAAACGGTCGCCAAAAGCAGATTGGGCAGGCACGTGGTAGGAACTTCGGCTACCTTTGTTTGGCACCAATTGAATAGTGGCGACGAGCACCAAAGACCAACACTGGTACATGAAAAAATTTCAGAATACAATAACCAGTTGTCTTTTGTAAAAACCATTAAACAGGGAACAACCTTGGATTTTGCGTGGACGGCCGCACAGTGTAGCACACAAGATTTCAATGACCCTCAATCGGAGTCAGAACGCTTCGTTATTTTCAATTTGCTCACTCCCGGAAACGCTTTAGTCGGTCAACATACAGAGTTATGGCAGCAACTTTGGGAAGGGGACATTATCATAGAGGGCGACGTACAGTCACAATTGGATGTACGTTTGGCGCTCTACCATTTGTATGCGTTTGGGCGGGGTGATTCCGATTTAAGTATTGCTCCCATGGGTTTGTCATCACAAAATTACAATGGCCATATTTTTTGGGATACCGAACTGTGGATGTTCCCGCCTTTATTGGTATTGAATCAGGAAATCGCAAAATCTTTGGTCAATTACCGTTCTGATAGATTGGACAAGGCCAAACAGAAAGCCGTCAATTTTGGCTATAAAGGCGCCATGTTTCCTTGGGAGAGCGACGACACAGGAGAGGAAGCAACACCAGCTTGGGCCTTGACTGGAACCTTTGAGCACCACATAACTGCTGATGTGGCAATCGCATTTTGGAATTATTACCGAGTGACAAAAGATACATTGTGGCTCGAAGAAAGAGGTTACCCTATGCTAAAGGAAGTTGCAGATTATTGGGTAAGCAGATCTAGTAAAAATAAGGACAATACCTATTCCATAAAAAATGTAGTTGGCGCCAATGAGGATGCCCCTAATGTAGATGATAACGCATTTACAAATGGTTCGGCCATTACTGCCTTGCAATTTGCAACACTTGCAGCCAATGAATTAAAGATCATTCCAGATCCAACTTGGAAAATTGTTGCCGATAATATTAAATTATATAAATTTCCTGATGGGACAACCATGGAACATAGTAAGTATGCAGGAGAAAACATAAAGCAAGCGGACGTAAATTTATTGGCGTTCCCATTGAATGTCATAAATGATAGAGAAACCATTATCAAAGATTTAAAATATTATGAACCTAAAATCAGGATAGATGGTCCTACAATGGGCAAATCGGCTTTGGCCACCATATATGCTCATTTGGGTGATGCAGAAAATGCCTTTAGGTTATTTAAGGAAAGTTACGAGCCCAATAAAAGAACGCCTTTTGGCGCATTGTCTGAAACTGCCACGGGGCATGAGCCATATTTTGCCACTGGTGCCGGTGGGATGCTGCAAACCATATTATTTGGCTTTGGGGGCTTACATTTCACTGATAATGGTATTATTCAAAAAGATGCTATTTTACCAAAACAATGGAAATCTTTAACCATCAAAGGCGTGGGTAGTGACAAAAAAACCTATGTCATTAAATGATATCGTTTATTAGAAACATTCCCTTTTAATGTTGATTATTTAATGACTATGTGTAAAGTGTTGGTTTTTATGACACTCCACCCATAAAATCTAGCCTCAGAACTCTGGAACATGAAAATGGCAACCTGGACAAACTCAAGGTTAATCCATGGATGTTACCTTAGTATCCTGTTTGAGCAGCTCCATCCCTTGGGCATAAAACACCTCCGACTTCGTGAATTCCAAACTTGGTTTTACCAGGTTAAAATCAGGATGTCTAGGTGAGAGGCTTACAAAGCGGGCCTTGGTATTGTTAAGTTCGATGGCCAGAGCGTTTGCTTCCTCATTGCCAACCTCCGTGATCAGCTCCAATAACAAACCCTGTTGTTTCCAGGTTCCTTCCGCCTTGGCGATAAGATCTGGAGTCCCGGTATAGGTACGGGACGATTCAAAGGTAAATGTACCATCTTCATTCAATGCCAAGGTGTATGATAAGGATTCTCGGTCTGAAGAAGCCCAGGTGTTGGCGTAAATCCCTTGCATATTTTGGGAAAAAGCACTGAAAAGGGCACAAAAAGAAATGACTACGGATAGTAATAGTGTTTTCATTGGGGTCTTTTTTTAATAAAACAATACGTTTGATATCGGTAACACTACTGGATTGTATAGTGATAAGGCTTCATGGTTTGAGAGAAGAACCATTAGGTAGGAAGCCCTGAACCTATGGCAAATATAGAAAAAAAATTATAATACGTATCACTGCGACTGTTTTTTGTTATTTTAGGCACCCTCACAAACATGTGGCATGAGACATTTTCCCAAAAAAAACACCCCAAGGTTAATGGAGTGTTTAGTATTATATAGTGTGAAAATTTATAGTTATTGTCCTTGGTCTGGCATGATCTGCCCACATGCTATGGGCATGGATGCATCATAAATGCCATTGACAATCATTCCATGTAACACAATGGCCCTATTTTGTAAAGGAGAGAGTGATTCGGTGAGCGAATAGGTCTGTTGAAAATCAATCGTTCCTCCAGGAGCCATGGTAAATGGCGTCAAAGACTTTAGGACCCCACCATAGAAGGGCGCTCCTTCAGGAATACTGATAAAGCCATCGCCATCGGTGTCGGCAGATGGGGGTGGGCATGTAGAATTTCCGTTATTCATATCAGCGCCGTGTATGTGCTGTGGATGTAACATGTCTGGTACCAATCCCTCAGCATGTATGGTCACTGTGAGCTGTTCGCCATCTAAACTCAACTCCGCCATCCCAGAAACACCTGAGCCGTTGAGCATATTAAGTTTGACCATGTAGGTCTTCGTAGACTTTTTGGAAAGTAGGTCTACTGTCGTAGGGAGGATTCGAGGTTTAACTCTTCCGTATTATTGGAACAGCTAAAAATTAATAGTGCAGCCATGACTGTCAGGAGTGAGTTGAGGGAAGTAATGAACTTTTTCATAATATAAATATTTTAATTAATTAATAATGAGTAAGATATCCAGATTACCTTTAGAAAATTGACCCAATAAATTTTGAATTGCACTCAAATCGAATTTCTGTAAGAAAATTGATTCAGACCTTTTACAGTTAAAACCCCTTAAAACGGAGGGATTAAAATACTTAAAAAAATTTTTCGTCAGGACATCGACAACTATGTAGTGCATATTTTTTATGGTAAAAGAGGCGGCATGACCATGGCTCTATTATGTATCACTTTCCATGGACTATCTAGGGAGTATCCATGGACTATCTAGGGACTATCTAGGGAGTATCTAGGGAGTATCTAGGGAGTATCTAGGAAGTGTGACCCATCCTAAACTAGCTATACGACACAGATTAAAAAGTCTTTATAATCTCTCTTGTTTTCGTCAGTGTCAAATTCCAAAAATTCGCAACACGTTGGTAACATATCAGATATAAATCCATTCATTACTTCATTAGAAATTTCCCATCGACCCAAAAATCCGGTTGTTTCGAGTTTATCGAAAGGAGCTAGATCATTACCTTCACAATGAAAAGCCATGAATAAAGGAACTAGTAATAGAACAATAATTTTTTTTTATGCTTAGGTGTTTAATGAAATCTACTTGAAATTTACTATAATCTCAGTATTTCATATTATCAAAAGATGCAAAAATAATTCTAATATTAAAAATAAAAAAGCCTTGTCATAAACAAGGCTTTAAACAATTAAAAAATAGAAATTATTTGATTAATAGCTTTTTAGAGATTCCCTTAGAATTATTTATCAGATATAGACCAGGTGTCAATCCTGAAATATTAAATGATTGAGTGTTAGTTGCTTGTTTAACTAACCTACCTGAAACATCATAAACCTTATAATCATCTTTTTTACTAAAGTTCACTTCATCTTTAGCCGGATTCGGGAACATGCTGAAATTCGTATTTAAGGTAAATTCATCTATCCCTAAAGTAATATTATCTAAAGAATATATTGATAATGTCCCGCTTACTTCATTCGAAATCACAAGTAAAGCTGTTCCTATTGGACTATCATTCTCATTAACGAATACAATGCCTTCTGGACCTAAATCTCCGTCCTCTTCACCTCCAGCAATAGCATTTCTGCTATTGAGATACTGAATAAATACTGGTGCATTAGGCTGAGTAACGTCGTAAATCATCACACCTCCTATCCGTTCTAATAATACAAATGCATAATATGCACCATTTATCTCTTCAACAATAACAGCTTCAGGTTCAGGTCCTTTATTATCACTTCTGTTTTTGAAATTGTTATTATCATTACTCGCATTAAAAATTGCTCCATAGACTGGATGTGCAGCTGTAATCACTTCAAAATCATTACCACTATCTGACACTAAATTTCCAGTATTCGCATTAAAAATGCTAAATGATCGGCTTCCATAAACATGGATTTCCTCATACTCAGCATCACCATCTAAATTTCCTGATGCATTACTTATATTGATATCTCCAAGATTTGTCTCAAGAGCCAATACATCAACATTTTCAAAAACATTAGGATCTAATACGTAGTCACTATCGCCCAATTTACGTTCTTCTTCAAAACCATTGTATTCTCTGGCATCGCCTTCATTAGCAGTAATCACATATCCTGTTCCTCCAATATTGAAATAGTCAATGCCATCTGGCATGTACATTCCATAAATAGGCCAAGATGCATTAAATACAAAATCTGTTTCATCGCTTGTGTCCAATGAATTGTTTAACATACTGTGATCTTTCAAACCAAAAGAAGAAACGCTTACAATTGTATTTGAAGTTAAATCAATTGTCGCTAAGGCATTATTTTCTTGAAGACTGACATAAGCCATTAAATTATCATCTGAAACCGCAATATACTCTGGCTCTAAATCTTGAGAAACTGTTGCACCAGGTCCAAAAATTCTAACACCTTCTGCCAATAATGTAGCCAATTGAGAATCAAAAGCATTAAAGTTTATTGTTGTTACATCACTTTGGTCTATGCTTGCCAAACCTCCTGTAACATCAATAATTGAGATGCTTCCTTCTGGGTCAATGCTATAATCGCTATTGGGCTCTCCTTCATTAGCCGATAACAATTTTGTGCCATCTGGTGTGAACGTTATCATATCTGGTAATGCTCCTACAGTAACGATAACCTGATTATTACCATCAGTATCTGAAAACATTATAAAACCTG
>JBGTDZ010000286.1:0-2847 GCA_041748055.1 Aquaticitalea sp. | reverse complement strand
GATGAATGTAAAGGATATTCAGAAAGTGGTATATGCATGGCAAGATGAATTCAGGATCTTGAGCAAACTTAAGGATATTGCATATGTCCAGATTTTTGAGAATAAAGGTGCTATTATGGGCTGTAGCAACCCGCATCCTCACGGACAAATTTGGAGCCAATCTAGCTTGCCAAACGAAATTGTCAAAAAGGACATGCAACAATTGGAATATTTTAAGAAACATGGAAATACGCTTTTAAGCGATTATCTCAAACAAGAATTGCAGCTAAAGGAACGCATTATTTTTGAAAATCGTTCCTTCGTGGTTCTCACCCCTTTTTGGGCAGTGTGGCCTTATGAAGCGATGATTATTCCAAAATCAGCAGAAAAAGACATTTTGGCACTGTCAGACGGGGAGACCATTTTATTTTCTGAGGCCATTTCTGTTTTGACAAAGATTTATGACAAGTTATTTAATACGTCTTTTCCATATTCCAGTGGTATCCATCAGGCTCCTTGCAATGGTGACAAAAATGAACATTGGCATTGGCACATGAGTTTTTACCCTCCTTTGTTACGAAGTGCAACAGTCAAAAAATTTATGGTTGGTTACGAAATGTTTGCATCACCACAACGTGATATTACACCGGAATCTGCTGCTGAAACACTAAAGAACTTGGCAGATAATTTATATAATCCTTGAAACTATGAAATTAAAAATTGTTATACGTTTGCTTTTTACTTGTTTCTTGGGAACTGCAATTGCTCAAACCACATCCAATAAAGAGAACGTCATCATTGATAAAAATGGCATTATGCGATGGGAGAAAATCAAAGAAGAGGTGTATGGCTTTGGAGTGAATTACACTGTGCCATTTGCACATGCCTACCGAACCGCCAAAAAAACGGGAATCGACCCAAAACAGGCTATTGATAATGATGTCTATCATTTTACTCGATTAGGATTTGATTTATATCGGATACATGTTTGGGACACACAAATCAGTGATGAGAAAGGCAATTTATTGGAAAATGAATACCTAGACACTTTTGATTATTTGTTGAATAAATTGAAACAGCACAACATCAACTATGTCATAACACCAATTGCATTTTGGGGCGATGGCTGGCCTGAACCCGACACAGAAACTCCAGGATTTTCACATAAATTTGGGAAGGATAATTCCTTGACAAATCCAGATGCTATCAAAGCGCACCAAACTTATTTGTTTCAATTTTTGAACCATGTCAATCCCTACACAAAGCTGGCATATAAAGAGGACCCAAGCGTTATTGCCTTTGAAGTGAGTAATGAACCACATCATAGAGGAGAAGCTTCTGAAGTGACCAAATTTGTAAAAGGTATGGTGGATGCCATGCGCAAAACGGGAACCAAAAAGCCGATTTTTTACAATATGAGCCACGCAGTTCAGTTTATGGATGCGTATTTTAAAGGAGGTGTTGATGGTGGAACTTTTCAATGGTACCCGACAGGTCTGGGTTATCAACAGGAACTATCAGGAAATTTATTACCAAATGTTAATGACTACGATATGCCATTTGAAAGCATCATTAAAAAGCATAATGGGGCCAAACTGGTTTATGAGTTCGACGCGGCAGATGTGGGCAAGAATTATATATATCCTGCTATGGCACGAAGTTTTAGAACCGCTGGCATTCAAATTGCGACCCATTTCGCCTACGACCCAACGTTTATGGCTGCCAACAATACCGAGTACAATACGCATTATATGAATTTGGTATATACGCCACAAAAGGCATTGAGCTTAAAGATCACGGCTGAGGTGTTTCATGAAATTCCCATGTATTCTGATTTTGGGAACTATCCTGAAAATAATTCCTTTGGAAATTTCAAGGTGGATTATAAAACTGACTTGGCTGAATATAATTCGGAAGATAAATTCTTTTATACAAACACCACCAATACCATTCCAAAAAATGAAAGCACTCTGAAGGAAATCGCAGGATTTGGGAATTCAAATTTGGTGCAATACGCTGGCGCAGGAGCTTACTTTTTGGATAAACTCTCGGAGGGTCTTTGGCGATTGGAAGTGATGCCAGATGCTATTTGGGTAGCTGATCCTTTCGGTAGAAATAGTCCGGATAAAACCGTTGGCGTCATCAAATGGGACACCCATCAAATGTCGATTAATTTGAAAGATTTGGAAACTGATTTTACAATTGAAGCTATTAATGAAGGAAATCTATTTTCCACAACAACCGATGGTAATTCATTTTCGATAAGACCTGGAACATATATCTTAAGTAAATCTGGAATTCAAAAAAATTGGACGGTAAATGACGATTTCAACACCAATAAACTGAACGACTTTTATGCTCCTGAGACAACTGTAAAAAAGGCTTGGTTAAAGCACAATCCTATTACTGAGATTTCCGAAAATACTAAACTGATTATTAAAGTTCAATATGTGGCACCAGATTCTGCCGAGAGTATTCAGGTGGTTGGTAATTCTGGAAGAGAGCGTTTTATGGTTGATCTAAAAGAAGCTAGTGCTTTCAATTTTGAAGGCACTGTTCCTGCAGATAAAATCTCACTAGGCTATCTTAATTATAATATTATTGTAAAAACAGATGATACCCATATAACCTATCCGGCTGGTAAGGAGGGAAAACCGAGCGATTGGGATTTTCATGATAGAAAACCTTATCGGGTAACTGTTGTTCCAATTTCCAATCCAATTTATTTGTTCAATGCTATTGATGATTCCGAACTATTGGTAAGAGAATGGCGAAGTAACTTTAAACTTGTCCCTTCCAAAAACCACAATGAAGCAGAATATCAAATGAACATTGAAAAATTATTCGTGGTGGATGATGAAAATTTAA
>JBGTDZ010000285.1:0-2517 GCA_041748055.1 Aquaticitalea sp. | reverse complement strand
TAAGTTAAAAATTACGGAGTCCGATTTTAGATAAAGCATAAATTATATTCGTTCTATGAAACGGGATTGTATTTTTTTCCGTCAAAAAACAAATTAATTTCAATTAGACACTACCAGAACCATTCATATTTAAGAGTTCATCGAGATACTGACGTGTGTTGGAGAGTCGAGGAACTTTATGCTGTCCACCAAGCTGGTTGTGATGCTTTAGCCAATCATAAAAAAGCTGTGGACGTGCAATGTGTATGGTAGGCTTATTGAGTGTGATGTTATTGAATCGTTTGGCTTCATAATCAGAATTCAATGATTTTAGGGCATTGTCCAACAGCTCGTTGAATAAATCAATATTAATTGGTGGTGTCTTAAATTCAATCAACCATTCGTGCGCGCCTTTTTCTTTTCCTTGCATAAAAACAGGGGCCACCGTGTAATCGACGATTTCTGCCTGCGTTTTTTTACACACTTTTTTGAGGGCATCTTCTGCGTTTTCGATGATCAGTTCTTCTCCAAAAACATTGATGTGATGTTTTGTTCTTCCTGAAACTTTGATTCTGTAGGGATTGATAGAAGTAAATCGAATGGTGTCACCAATTTTATAACGCCACAGTCCAGCGTTGGTGGTAATGACCAATGCATAGTTGATGTCTTTTTGTACTTCGCTCAATGGAATGATTTTCTGATCAGGAGTGCCATAATCATCCATTGGAATGAATTCATAAAAAATGCCATAATCCAACATCAGCAATAATTCACTCGAATTGTTGTGATCTTGAATGGCAAAAAAACCTTCCGAGGCATTATAAATCTCATAATATTTAAAATCCTTTCTCGGTAGAACTTTTTTATATTGCCCAACATACGGCAGAAAACTCACGCCACCATGAAAATATACTTCGAGGTTGGGCCATATATCAAACAGATGATCTTTCCCAGTAGTCTCTAGTACATTATTTAGCAATACCAACATCCAAGACGGAACACCAGCCAAACTCGTCACATTCTCGTTGATGGTTTCATTAACAATTGCTTGCATTTTATGCTCCCAATCACTCATTAACGATACTTTGCTGCTTGGAGTGCTGCTAAATTCTGCCCAAAAAGGCATATTGTCAATCAGAATGGCTGATAAATCTCCAAACACGGTGCCGTTTTCACTATACAGCTCTTTACTGCCACCAAGCCGGAGACTTTTGCCCGTAAACAATTGTGAGTTCTCGTTATTATTAAGGTACATGCACAGCAAATCCTTACTCGCCGCATAATGGCAATCTTCCAAAGACTCATTGCTCACAGGAATAAATTTGCTTTTGGCATTGGTAGTGCCACTTGATTTTGCGAACCATTTAATGGTTGTTGGCCAGAATATATTGCTTTCTCCTTTTCTTGAACGCTCTATATTCGCCTGATTGTCTTCATAAGTTGAAATCGGCAAGCGCTCGGCGAAAGTTTTATAATCTTTTATGGATGAGAACTCATAATGTCTGCCAATTTCGGTATCCTTTGCCATAAAAATCAATTCAAGCAGCAGTTCATTTTGAACTTCATTTGGGTATTTAAAAAAGAGTTCGATTTGATGGAACCGTTTTTTCAAGAACCAAGCGGCAATCGAATTGACTATGGGAATTGGCATTTTGTTAGTATCTTTAGAAACCTAAAAATAATACTTTTTTTCATGCATTACCAAGTAGTTTTAACAAAAATGGCAACCGAATTTTCGCATCCCATTCAGTATTATCTCATATTCGAGAATGACTTTATCAACATTAACCAACTCTTGGATAAAACCATCACCATTCAATTTGTTGGGTATCAATGTTTGAACTGCGGATTAAACAAACCTATTTACCGTCAAGGGTTCTGTAAAAGCTGTTTTTTCGACATTCCACAAGCGGCGGATTGGATCATGCGGCCAGAATTGAGTACAGCACAACTCGACCAAGAAGACCGAGATTTAGCATATGAAAAGAAAGTGCAGTTGCAACCTCACGTCGTTTATTTGGCAAATTCCAGCAATGTCAAGGTAGGAGTGACGCGTAAAAGCCAAGTGCCAACACGGTGGATTGACCAAGGAGCACACGAAGCCATAGAAATTGTTGAGGTGCCCAATCGGTATTTAGCAGGAATTACCGAGGTCGCACTTAAAGACTATGTGGGAGATAAAACGAATTGGCGCACCATGTTAAAGAATGACATCGTAGATGAAAATTTGGTAGAATGGCGTGAAAAACTGAAGCAATACATCCCTAATGAAGCGAAAGACTATTTTATAGAATCCAATACCGAAACCAACATCGAGTTTCCCGTCCTTCAATATCCCGAAAAACCGAATAGCCTCAATTTAGATAAAACACCAAATTATTCTGGAGTTTTAAAAGGCATCAAAGGACAATATTTGATTTTTGAAGATCAAACGGTTTTTAATGTGCGTGGGAGTGAAGGATATGTTGTTGGGATTGAAATACTTTAACGAATTTTTAAATTCAAAAAAAATTTTTATCGAGTGTTTTTTTTTGATTA
>JBGTDZ010000284.1:0-6419 GCA_041748055.1 Aquaticitalea sp. | reverse complement strand
TCAATGAAAACTGATACTCAGGGAATTTTTCCTGAAGATAAACAAGGGTATTGATGGTGTAATTGGGTTGTGGCAAATTAAACTCTATATCACTTGGGCGCAATTTTGTGTAATCCTTCGTAGCACGATACACCATTTCCAAGCGCTGATGATTGTCTAGCATGGTGTTTTTTATCTTAAATGGACTTTGTGGGGTCACCACAAACCAAATCTGGTCCAAATCACTGTATTCAGCCATATGGTTGGCAATGGTCAAATGGCCAACATGGATGGGGTTGAAGGTGCCAAAATACAGTCCAATTTTCATTTGGTTATTGTTTTTCAGTGATAAAATTTACTGCCCGAAGCAATTTCTTTGGGGCTATTAAAATTCATTATCATAATCCTTTACTTTTTATCCCTTAAAAAATAAGAGACCAAATTATAGGATTCTTGCAAGGCTTTTTCCAAATCATCATTTACTACCACCATGTCAAACAAAGGGGCAGTGGCAAGTTCGGCAGATGCCTTGGCGATGCGCATATTTATTTTATCTTTGCTCTCGGTCTTACGGTTTTTCAATCGGATCTTAAGCTCATCAATACTTGGAGGTTTTACAAAAATAGCCAAGGTCTGTTCAGGGAATTTACGCTTGATACGCAATCCACCAGACACATCTATGTCAAATATAACATTTTTGCCATGTGACCAAATGCGTTCAACTTCAGATTTTAATGTTCCATAAAAGTTATCGCGATATACTTCTTCCCACTCCAAAAATTCTTCGTTCTTTATTTTCTTTTTGAATTCTTCAAAAGAGAGAAAATAATAATCCTGGCCATCGATTTCGTCTCCGCGTTGTTCGCGTGAGGTTGCTGAAATTGAAAATTCCAGATTCAGTTCTTTCTGTTTTAGAAGGTGTCTGACGATAGTGGTTTTACCAGAACCGGAAGGTGCGGAGAAGACGATTAATTTGCCTTTTTTGATGTCTTTGGTTTTTTTTGCCACGAATACATGAATATTTTTCTATTGCCGGTCTGTCTTTTTTCTTTGGTCTTTAATCTCTATTCTATTAAAGTACATTCAACAATTGTTCTTTTATTTTTTCGAGTTCATCTTTCATCTCTACGACCAATTTCTGCATGGGAGCATAGTTGCTTTTAGATCCTATGGTATTGATTTCACGACCCATTTCCTGACCGATGAACCCTAATTTTTTTCCATTGGAGTCATCAGATTTTAAAGCTTTCAGAAAATAGTCCAAATGGTTTTGCAAGCGTACTTTTTCTTCGGTAATATCAAATTTTTCAATATAAAATACCAATTCCTGCTCAAAGCGGTTTTCATCGACTTTCTCTCTCAATTCGGCAACTCCTTTGTGCAAACGCTCGCGAACACCTTCTAGGCGTTCTGGATCCATTGTCATGACTTGATCCAATAAATCTGAAATATTCTGTACTCTATCAAAAAATTCAGATTCCAGAGCTTCGCCTTCATCCAATCGGTATTGCTGTATTTTTTCCAATGCCGAACCGATTTCTGCAGCAATGACGCTCCATTCATCTTCATCGATTTCATCGCGCTCTGTAGTTACTGCATCAGGCAATCTGATGGCCATTTTAAGCATTTCTGTATCGTCCCCATCCACAACATCTTTGAGCTGTTTGATGTATTGCCTTACCACCGTTTTGTTGATTTGAGTAGAGGTTTCTTCGCCAGTAATCTCCATAAATAATGAAAAATCCACTTTGCCACGTTCCAATTTTGAGGCTATCAATTTTCTGACCGCCAGTTCTTTTTCTCTATAAATTGAAGGCATCCGCGTATTCAAATCGAGACTTTTACTGTTGAGCGATTTTACTTCAATGGAAATTTTTTTGGTCGGAAGCTGAATCACTGATTTTCCGTAACCTGTCATGGATTGTATCATGGACTTATTTTAAAAAGTTGAACAAAGGTAATGAAAATCATCAGGTTTTTTAAGGTTAAATACATAAGTAGTAATGGCTATAAACAGGATCGAAAATTCTAAATTTGCCCTTTCAATTAGTATCGAATGAAATACATATTAGGATTATAGTGAAATTTTGATTTAAAATTGAGCCAGTCTATATTCTAGTATCTATTTTCTGTTATTTATTAAAAAACATGTACAAAAAAGATTTTGAAATTAGGTGGAGCGATGTCGATGCCAACAGACATTTGGCAAATTCGGCCTATGTGAATTTTATGAGCCATACGCGAGTGGCATTTTTTGAAGACCATGATTTCTCATTGTCCAATCTTGCTAAATTCGACATCAGCCCCGTAATTTTTTATGAACATATCTACTATTTCAAGGAAGCTTTTTTGGGGATGCCCATTACTGTGAGTCTTGTGGTCACAGGATTGAGCAATGATGGTATGTTTTTTAAAATGGAGCACAATTTTTATAACCCTAAAGGAGAAAACCTTGCCCATTGTGAAATTCTCGGAGCTTGGATTAATTTAAAGAGTAGGGAATTAACCGCATTGCCAGAGCATTTACTGAGTGAAATGAATGCACTTCCAAAGGGTGCGGATTTTAAAATATTGACCAAGGAAGACACGAGAAAATTTGGGAAGAAACCTATAAATTTAAGTTGAAATGTGAGGTGTTTTCGTCACTAAATAAACACCAAGAAATATAAGTAGCATTGCAATGATTTTTATATAGCCAACCGAATCTGCTCCCATAATCAGAGCGAAAATACTAGCAATGACGGGTTGAAGATAAATAAAAATTCCGATAGTTGATGCTTTTAACTGCCGCAATGCCAACGGATTTAAAAGATAGGTTCCAAAAGTGGCCCCAATTACAACAAAAAGCACTGAAAACCACACGTAAGGTGTGAATGTGTCCCACTGAATATTAACAACTTCCTTGTATCCAAAAGGTAGCACCATAAAAAAGCCAAACAGGAATAGCCATTTTATAAATGTGAAGGGATGGTATTTATTGGTCAATTGCTTAATCAGAATGATATAAATACTATAGGCAATTACATTGACAAATATAAACAGATTTCCCAATGGCAAATTGTCCCCAACCCTGGTTGATGTTCCTAAGACTGTCAGTAGTATACCTCCAGAAAAACCCAATAATACACCTAGGATTTTGAGCTTTGTAATCTTCTCATGAAGAAAAAATGAGGATAAAACCAAAATAATGATTGGAGTAATGGTGACAATGACAGACGCATTGATGGGAGTGGTCAATTCCAATCCTTTTAAAAATAAGAGCATGTTGACAACCACACCAAAAATCGCAGCCACGAAAAATTTTAAAAAATCCCTTTTTTCTATTTTCTCTTGCGGTAAAAATAAGCTTACGAGCCAAAATAATATTGTTGCCCCACAGACCCGCAACACCACAAAGGCAAAAGGTGTAACGAAGTTGCCATTCATCACTATTTTGGCAAAGGTGAAGTTGAGTCCGTAGAGCACTTGTACCAGAAACACAGCCAAAATTGCGAAGGCGCGTTTATCCATGAATTGCTTTTTTAGCCGCTTCCAGCGTTTTTGCGCTGTTGCCAATAAAAATTTGGCCATCAAAAACGATGACAGGACGACTTAAAAATGTATAATGTTCAAGCAGATAATTTTTATAATCTTTTTCGGAGAGATTTTTGTCTTTAAGTCCCATGTCCTTATAAAACTGAGCGCGCTTGCTAAACAGAGCTTCATAGCTTCCTGAAAGATTATGTAGTGCTTCCAATTGTTTTGCCGTCATCCCCTTCTCTTTAATATCCTGAAATTCATACTCTGAGGGAAGATCCAAATCTTTGATAATCCTTGCACAGGTGCTGCAGGATTTAAGGAAGTATATTTTTTTCATCAGATGAAGGATTTGAACTTCAAAGTAAAAGCATTTCAAAAGAAATTTAAGTATTTTTAAGGAAAACTATGATCACATGAACTGGGCATTCGACATTTCCTTAAAAAGCAGGGCTGTATTAAAAACATTTATAGATAGCTATCCTTTGGAAGAATTGAACAAAATTCCCATGGGTTTTAACAATAATATCATTTGGAACATTGCACATACCATCGCGGTGCAACAATCACTAGTCTATAGATTATCGGGATTGCCGACCCTTATTTCACAAGAAATGCTGGAAACTTTTGCAAAAGGAACAAGACCGGAACGGGATTTGATCCAAGTTGAGGTGGATGAAATTAAAAATTTGCTTTTTACTACCATTGAAAGAACAAGGGAAGATTACGGGAACGGGGTGTTTCAAGTTTACCAGGAATACACGGTGACTACAAAAAACACTTTGACCAACGTAAACGAAGCCATCGAATTCAACAATTTTCACGAAGGCATACATCTGGGATATATTTTGGCCTTAAAAAAATCAATCTAAGTTTAACGAGTATTACTCAATTATAAGCGTTTGGGCCGTAATTTCCACCTTTTCGGAATTATTAAATTCGGAAGTTAAAAGCTTTACATAAAACTTTTAATGGATTTTTAGATATGGATTGGTCGATTCATAAGGAATGCTGAATTCAGTGATGCCTTGGGCATACGAAGCTATCTCATAAACATTGTACAAGAGGATGATCCCATCTTCACCATAACCAATGTTTTCCGGAAGTTGGAAGCCTTCACCATAAAAGGGATCTTCAATCATGTCTTCATCCGATAGAGGTAGGGTAGCCTTTTTAAAGTACGGCTGAACAAATTTTTTAAAAGCTTTTAGATCTGTAATGATGTCTTTTTGTTTTAAAAGCTTTCCCGTTTTTTTATCAAAGTTCATAAACGTCACATGGCTATTACCATGAGCGCCCCCAGTATCAAGATATGAGTTGACTGCAATACAAATAATATTTTCAGATTCATAGGTAACCTCACTCTCTATCACCGCTTCCCATTGTTGGGTAGTGTCAGCAAAATCATCTTTAAAGGATTTGTATTCTCTGTCAAATCCTTTAATAGCTTCTTCTAGAGTCAAGACTTTATCAGGTGTTTCGGTCAAATTTATTTCATTGGCCAAGAAATTTTCAATGGTGGTATTGATTTTCTTTGCGATATCATCATTGCCTTCCGCTTTGGGGTAATTAATGTCCACAAGGGCGTTCTCCTTTTTCTCAATGGTTTGGTACCTAAAGGTCAAAGGAACATCTTTTTTGCATGAAAAAAGAATAAAAAAAACGCTCAGCAATAGACTGATATTTTTCAAAGTAAAGACATATTTGTTAAACATAGATTAAAGATATAACATCCTTTTGTGGCGTTAAAATTAAAGCATAAATTTGGTGATCAATAGAATAAGCGATAGGAAATTATCGGCAAAAGTAATTGGATTTTCGCATCTTATCTGCTATTCATTAAAAAATATTTTTTACATAAAGCATCCATTATCAAAATTTAATTGCGTAGCGAAAATTGAGTATTGGATGTTGCACCTGCCTGTCGGCAGACAGGTCTGACAATTGAAAAACAACAAATTTAAAACTGATGAAATTCAACACCAAAACCATCCATGGAGGACAAGAACACGACAAGGCATATGGCGCAGTAATGCCTCCAATATACCAAACATCGACTTATGCACAAACAACACCAGGAGGACACAAGGGTTATGAATATTCCAGAACCCATAACCCCACACGGCACGCTTTGGAAAACGCTTTGGCTAGCATTGAAAATGGGAACTACGGCTTGGCTTTTGGTTCTGGTTTGGCATCCATTGATGCTGTTATTAAATTATTACAGCCCGGAGATGAGGTTATTTCCTCCAATGATCTGTATGGAGGCACCTATCGCTTGTTCACAAAAATTTTTGAAGGATTTGGCATCAAGTTCCATTTTATAGGGATGGAGAACACATCGAATATCGAAAAATATGTCAATAAGAATACAAAATTGATTTGGGTAGAAACGCCAACCAACCCCATGATGAACATCATCGATATCAAAGCGGTATCCAAAGTGGCAAAAAAGCACAACATTCTTTTGGCGGTCGATAATACATTTGCAACCCCTTATTTACAGCAGCCAATTGATTTGGGCGCTGACATAGTGATGCACTCAGCAACCAAATATCTTGGCGGTCATAGTGACGTAATCATGGGCGCACTGATAGTGAAAGATAAAGAATTGGCCGATCGGTTGTATTTTATACAAAATGCGAGTGGTGCTATTTGCGGTCCACAGGACAGTTTTTTAGTATTGAGAGGTATCAAAACCCTACACATTAGAATGCAACGCCATTGTGAAAACGGCAAGGCAGTCGCTGAATATTTAGTGAAACATCCAAAAATTGAGAATGTTTATTGGCCCGGATTTGAAAGCCATCCAAATCATGACATCGCAAAATCCCAAATGAAGGATTTTGGTGGGATGATTTCATTCACCACTAAAGGAAATAATTTTGAAGAGGCCATTAAAATTGTTGAAAAACTTAAAATTT
>JBGTDZ010000283.1:0-16147 GCA_041748055.1 Aquaticitalea sp. | reverse complement strand
TTCGGGGAAGATAGATGGGGCTTTGGTTAACATTCTGGAAACAGTTTTCGACCCAGAAATCCCAGTCCTTTCAATCATGGATATGGGTGTCGTACGTTCTGCAATCATCGAAAATGAGATTGTAAAAGTTGAAATCACACCGACATATAGTGGGTGCCCAGCAATGGATGTAATTAGTGATGACATTAGAAAAGCTTTGAAAGAAGCAGGATATAATTCAGAAATCGAATTAATCCTATCCCCAGCCTGGACAACCGATTGGATTACTGCAAGAGGACGAAATGCATTGGAGGACTATGGCATAGCAGCGCCATTGGGCGCAGAAGCCGATAAGGAAGCACTTTTAGGAAATAAAAAAATAGTAAAATGTACTAATTGTGGTTCCACAAACACCCGATTGATTAGTCAGTTTGGTTCAACAGCATGCAAAGCACAGTTTCAATGCAACGACTGCCAAGAACCCTTTGATTATTTTAAATGTCTCAAATAACCTACTAGGATTTCAAAACTTTGTATGTTTAAACCTAATTTATGAACGAAAGTATTCTTTTAAAAATCGAAAATAACGTAGCGTTTATAACGCTTAACAGACCAGAAGTTTTCAACAGCATCAATCGTGAAATGGCTTTTTTTCTTCAGGACACTTTAGATGCGTGCCAAAAAAATGATGCCGTAAGAGCAGTTGTCATTACTGGAAGTGGAAAAGCATTTGGTGCGGGTCAGGATTTGAAAGAAGTAACAGACCCAGACTTAAACCCTGGATTCAAAAAAATATTGGAAGAACACTACAATCCAATCATCACAAGAATTAGAAATATTAATAAACCAATATTGGCAGCAGTTAATGGGGTGGCAGCTGGAGCGGCTGCAAACATTGCATTGGCTTGTGATGTAGTGGTGGCAAGTGAACATGCTAATTTCATCCAAGCATTTAGTTTGATAGGTCTAATTCCCGATAGTGGAGGAACATTCTTTTTGCCACGATTAATCGGATTTCAAAAAGCGTCAGCATTGGCCATGTTAGGGGATAAAGTGTCTGCTGAAGAAGCTGAAAGATTAGGCATGATTTATAAAGTGATACCTTCTGAAAATTTTGAGGAGGAAGTAAACAAACTTGCCATGAAATTAGCCAACATGCCAACAAAAGCGTTAGGAATGATTAAAGAATTGCTCAATGAATCAATGACCAATACCTTGGAGCAACAATTGGCATTAGAATCTAAATTACAGATAGAAGCTGCGCAAAGTAATGATTATGAAGAAGGTGTTGCCGCATTTATTGACAAACGCAAGCCAAATTTTAAAGGAAATTAAATGAACGTAGGAATCATCGGCAGTGGAACAATGGGAAGCGGCATCGCACAAGTGGCCGCAACTTCAGGTTGTAAAGTAAAATTATATGATACTAATCAATCAGCTTTGGATAAAGCAAAAACTGCTTTAGAAAAAATTCTTATAAGATTAATCGAGAAAGAACGAATCGATTCATCCGAAAAATCAAGAATTCAAAGCAACATTTCCTACATTAATGATTTAAGGGACTTATCTGATTCTGATTTAGTAATTGAAGCCATTGTTGAAAATCTTGAAATCAAGAAAAAAGTCTTTTCAGAATTGGAAAGCTACGTTTCTGATGATTGCATTATAGCCTCCAATACTTCTAGTTTATCAATTGCATCGATTGCAGCATCCTTAAAAAACCCAAGTCGTTGCATCGGAATCCATTTTTTCAATCCAGCACCCCTAATGGAATTGGTTGAAGTGGTACCAGCCATACAAACCTCACAAGCCACACTCGAGAAATCAATCCAAACCATTACCGATTGGAAAAAAGTTGTTGCGGTTGCCAAAGACACACCAGGTTTTATCGTCAATCGCGTGGCTCGGCCTTTTTATGGGGAATCATTACGTATCTATGAAGAAGGAATCGCCGAATTTGCTACCATTGATTGGAGTTTAAAAACATTGGGAGGCTTCCGAATGGGACCATTCGAACTGATGGATTTTATTGGGAACGACATCAATTACACCGTAACGGAAAGTGTTTTTACAGCATTTTATTTCGATTCAAGATACAAACCAGCATTTACTCAAAAACGTTTTGCTGAAGCAGGTTATCTCGGACGAAAATCAGGGAAAGGTTATTATGATTATTCAGATGGTGCAATTCAGCAATATCCTTTAGAAGATAAAGTCTTGGCGCAACAAATTTTTGACCGAGTTTTGGTCATGCTCATCAATGAAGCTTCCGATGCGTTATTCTGGAATGTAGCATCTGCAAAAGACATCGACAACGCCATGACCAAAGGCGTCAATTACCCAAAAGGCCTATTGGCTTGGGCTGATGAAAAAGGGATCGACTGGTGCGTCTCCAAAATCGATGAATTATATAATGAATATCATGAAGAAAGATATCGTTGTAGCCCATTATTGAGAAAAATGAACAGAGAAAACAAAACATTCTTTTAATGGAAGGTAAAAATATTCCATACAAAATGTTGAGTCAAGATGCCTTCAGTCAATGGTTGGGCATCGAAATTATAGAGTGCGAAATTGGTCGCTGTAAAGTTGGAATGACCATAAGAAAAGAAATGCTGAATAGTATGAACAAAGCGCATGGAGGAATTAGCTATTCATTGGCAGACACCGCTTTCGGCTTTGCAGCAAATACCCATGGGAAATACGCAGTATCAATTGAAACAAGCATCAATCATATCGAAGCATTGAGTGAAGGCGATTATCTAGTTGCCGAATCAGTAATCGAAAAAGTGAATGCAAAATTAGGCTTCAACATCATTGAAGTCAAACGAGGGGAAGAGCTGGTCGCACTATTAAAAGGAGTGGTCTATCGAACAAGCAAAGATTGGGAAGAAAACTAACGACTTTATTTAGTAAATTTAGGGTGAATCAAAAAATAAAAAAAAACTAAAATAACAATATTATGAAATGGGAAGGTAGAAGACAAAGTGGCAATTTAGATGACCGTCGCGGAATGAGCGGCAAAGGAAAGTTGGCCGCAGGAGGTGGCGTCATCGCAGTAGTGGTAATTTTATTACAGCTTTTTGGTGGTGAAAATTTGGCACCAATTCTTGAACAGGTGACTCAAGGCCAATCAACCGAGCAAGTTCAAGAACGGGAATTGACAGAACAAGAAAAGGAAATAGGTGAATTTATGGGCACTATTCTCGCGGATACTGAAGATGTTTGGAACCAAATTTTTAGGGAAAATAATCTTGGAGATTATAAAGAACCCACCTTTGTGCTGTTTGATGACGCAGTGAATAGTGGATGTGGAAATGCAACTGCGGCTTCAGGGCCTTTTTATTGTCCAGCAGATCAAAAATTGTATATGGACTTGACCTTTTTCGACGAATTGAAGACCCGATTTGGTGCCCAAGGCGGTGATTTCGCCATTGCATATGTCACGGCTCACGAAATTGGCCATCACATCCAAACACTTTTGGGAACTTCTAGTAAAGTCAGGCAATTACAGCAGCAGACCAATCAAACTCGAGCAAATGAACTGTCTGTTGCCCAAGAACTTCAAGCGGACTTTTATGCAGGCGTTTGGGCCTATCACAACCAAGATTATTTGGAAGCTGGTGATATTGATGAAGCATTAAGTGCAGCCAATGCGGTAGGTGATGATGCCATTCAAAAAAGGACGCAAGGCAGTGTTCAACCCGATAGTTTTACCCACGGAACTTCAGAACAGCGTAAATATTGGTTTATGAAGGGTTATAAAACAGGAGATATCAGACAAGGAGACACATTTTCAGAATTAATAGACTAAAATGCAAGGTTTACAAAACCTTTTAGGTCTCTTTAAATCAATTACCTATCCTTCGGGAAGGATTAGATAAAGGAAATGAAAGAAGCATACATCATAGACGGAATCAGAACACCAATTGGAAGTTACCAAGGAACTTTATCTACAGTTCGAACGGACGATTTGGCAGCTTTGGTCATAGAAGAAATCGTCAAACGAAATCCAAATATTCCAAAAGAAGCATACGACGATGTCATTTTAGGGTGTGCAAATCAAGCAGGAGAGGATAATCGTAACGTCGCAAGAATGGCTTCACTGTTAGCTGGTTTGCCATTTTCAGTGCCAGGTGAAACAGTTAATCGGTTGTGCAGTTCAGGATTATCAGCAATCATTCACGCCAACCGAGCCATCAAAGCAGGCGATGGTGATGTATTTATCGCTGGTGGAGTGGAGAATATGACACGTGGACCCTACGTGGTTGCCAAACCATCCAGTGCCTTTGGTACTGATGCAAAAATGTACGATTCTAGTTTTGGATGGCGTTTTGTCAATCCAAAAATGCAAAAACTATATGGAACAGATGGTATGGGAAATACCGCTGAAAATCTTGTTGAGATGTACAATATATCTCGTGAAGACCAAGATATATTTGCATATTGGAGTCAAATGAAAGCTTCCAAAGCTCAGGAAAATGGACGCCTTGGAAAAGAAATTATTCCAGTGCCAATTCCACAACGCAAAGGCGAACCAGTGTTATTTTCACAAGACGAATTTATCAAACCCAGCACAAGTTTAGAAGTTTTATCAAAACTTCGTGGTGCTTTCAAGGCTGAAGGTGGAAGCGTCACCGCAGGAAATTCCTCAGGATTGAATGACGGCGCAGCTGCCATAATCATTGCATCTGAAGAAGCAGTCAATATATACAATCTCAAACCATTGGCTCGAATCGTAAGTTCAGCCGTCGTCGGCGTCGAACCAAGAATTATGGGTATTGGTCCTGTCGAAGCATCCAATAAGGCATTAAAAAAAGCAGGTTTGACCATGAATGACATGGACATTATCGAACTAAACGAAGCATTCGCAGCACAAGCATTAGCCTGCACAAGGGCTTGGCGATTAGCAGATGATGACGACAGAATCAACCCAAACGGCGGTTCCATCGCCATTGGCCATCCGCTCGGCGTTACGGGCGCGCGCATTGCATATTCTGCAGCTTTGGAATTGAAAGAAACACAAAATAGATTCGGGTTGATTACAATGTGCATCGGCGTTGGACAAGGCTATGCAGCGATTATTGAACGAGTAGATAATTAAAATTGGGAGTAACCCTACGACCCAAAAGCATTGTAGGGTAGGGCTTTCGGCAGTCGCTATCTATGAGGAGCTCCAATCCAGAAGGGTCGGGGCCTCAATCCCTAACGCAAAATGAAGTTAAGTTCATTATGACATTAGGTTATTAATAGATATTAAATATATTTACAAATCATAAATATAAAATGGCAATATTTACATCCTCATTACCAGATAAGCTACTTAAAGATTTATCTGAAACTTCAAAGAAACTCAAGCTTCCAAAAAATAAGCTTATTGAAAAGGCATTGGAATATTATTTAGAGAAGCTTGACAGAGCCTCTTTTTTAAATAGTTATAAGAAAATGGCAGACGATCCGGAACTTTCATTACTTGCAGAAGAAGGAATAGAAGATTGGTTTAAAATTCTTAATGATCTTGAAAACGAATGAACCAAGGTGATATTTATGAGATATTTTTAGACCCTACTTTGGGAAGCGAACAAAAAGGAAGGCGTCCTGCCATCATTTTATCAGGTTCTGGGATTAATAAAATTACAAACACAGTTATAGTGGTTCCTCTCACTACAAAGCTTAAAAATTATCAAGATAATTTAATTCTTAAACCGAATGAGAAAAATGGATTAAAAGAAATTTCAGAGGCATTAACTATTCATATTAGAGCAATTGATAAAAAAAGATTGAAGCTTAAAGTGGGTAATATTGAGCCTTCGGAAATTGATATTCTTAAGAAAAGTTTAGAAAAAATCATTAAATATTAAAAGAGTGCAAAAAATACAACACTATATCCAAGGAAATTGGACAACCGGAACAGAAGAAGGAACACCAATTCTCGATGCTGTTACGGGCGAAGCGTTCACAAGCATAGCTATAGAAGGTATTGATATACCAGAAATTTTAAACTACGGACGAACTAAAGGCGGCGAAGTGCTCCGCAAAATGACCTTCCAAGAGCGTGGCAATTTGCTCAAAAGCTTGGCACTTCATCTCACTAAAAGAAAGGAAGCCTTCTACGATTTAAGTTATAGAACCGGAGCCACAAGGGTCGATAGTTGGATTGACATCGAAGGCGGATTCGGAAACCTTTTTGCAAATGCATCCCTAAGAAAACTTTTCCCGAACCAACCCTATCACGTAGAAGGAGACCCAATTGATTTATCTCGAGGCGGACGCTTTATGGCACATCATATCATGGTGCCAAAAAAAGGGGTAGCCGTTCACATCAACGCCTTCAATTTCCCTGTTTGGGGTATGTTGGAAAAATGTGCGGTCAATTGGATGGCAGGCGTTCCAGCATTGGTGTTGCCTGCACCATCATCCTCTTATTTGGCAGAAGCAGTCGCAAGAGAAATCATCACATCAGGAATTTTACCTGAAGGTGCTCTTCAAATCATCAACGGAACGGTCAAAAATATATTAGATACTGTAGAATCACAGGATGTGGTCACATTCACTGGCTCTGCTAGAATAGGACGATTGCTAAAAGCACATCCAAGATTGATACAAGAATCCGTGCCATTCACTATGGAGGCAGATTCTTTAAATGCGTCAGTTTTAGGCGAAGATGCCATTCCAGGCACACCAGAATTTGACTTGTTCATAAAAGAAGTCAGGAATGAAATGACAGTCAAATGTGGACAGAAATGTACAGCCATCCGACGAATTATAGTTCCAGAAGATTTAGTTGAAGACGTCCAAATTGCTCTTGGGAAAGCTCTGGATAAAGTTACAATTGGCGACCCAAGACTGAAAGAAGTCAGGATGGGTTCCTTGGTCAGCCGTCAACAACTGGAAGCTGTGAGGGATTCTGTAAAGGATTTGGCAAAAGAAGCTCAAATCGTTTACGGTAACCTTGATAAAATTGAAACCATTGGAGCCGATGCCAAAAAAGGCGCATTCATCAGTCCAATTTTATTAAGAGCTGACCATCCCTTCCAAAATACAATCATTCACGAAAGAGAGGCATTTGGTCCAGTCAGTACGATTATGCCTTATAAAAATTTAGAAGAAGCTATTACATTAGCACAAATGGGTAAAGGTTCTTTAGTGTCATCTATCATTACTAATGACGATAAAATTGCAAAAGAATACGTCATAAATGCCGCAAGTCATCATGGACGCATTTTAGTTTTAAATAGAGAAAGTGCTAAACAAAGTACAGGTCACGGTTCGCCATTGCCATATTTGGTGCATGGAGGTCCAGGACGTGCCGGTGGGGGCGAGGAAATGGGAGGCATTCGAGGCATCAAACATTATTTACAGCGAACAGCCATTCAAGGGTCACCAACGACTTTAACTGAAATTACAGGAATTTATCAAGCCAATGCCAAGTATAAAGAAGCAGAACAGCATCCATTCAAATACCATTGGGAAGATATTCAACATAGTATATCAATGAAAACCCATAAACGTACTTTAACGGATACTGATATTATCAATTTCTCGAATGTCACTTGGGACCATTTTTATGCACATACCGATATTACTTCATTGGATGGAAGCATTTTTGAAAAAAGAACCGCTCATGGTTACTTCATCATTTCCGCCGCTGCAGGATTATTTGTCTATCCTAATAAGGGTCCTGTGTCTGCCAATTATGGATTGGAAGAATGCAGATTCCTTCGACCATTATATCACAACGACACCATTTATGTGAGATTGACATGTAAACAGAAAGTTGATAGAGATGTCGCTGGAGCGGAACATCCAAGCGGAATTGTAAAATGGTTTGCAGAAATTTTTGTTGCGGAGCCTACCTCGGCGAATGGAGAGGATGAATTGGTTGCAGTTGCCACAGTGCTGACAATGGTTCAAAAAAAGCAAGAAACTTTTACTGAAATGACTGATGAAAAAATCGAAGAATGTCTTTCAAAATTAAAGCCTGAGACCAAACCAAAATGGGGCATCATGACGCCTCAACATATGGTCGAACATTTAGAATATACCTATCGAATTGCTTCAGGAGAAATCCAGGATTTTGAAGTGGCAACGCCACAAAAGTTTTTGGAGAAAGTGCATCATTCATTGTACAATTACGATGCTTTTCCAAAAAATACTAATTTTCCATTATTGGAAAAAAATACCCTTGACAAATTAAAACATCCAGATTTAGAGACTGCCATTTTAAAATTTAAGGATGTTAGGGAAAATTATAAAACCTATTTTAAGGAAAACCCAGACGCAAAATTGAAAAATCTGGTCTTTGGAGAATTGAATAGATATGAATCTTATTTGCTGGAAAGAAAACATTTGAACCATCATTTTGAGCAGTTCGGATTATTTTAGAAAGTCAATGCGCATTTATTGCACATTCGCTTGAATGGAAAGATGAATCATGATTGCAATAACATCAAATTATGTCGAAAAAATATTGCACCTATATTCTCACTCATGAGAGAGATCACATTTTTTATGTATGTGTAACCAATAATATTGAACGAAGAATGAGTGAACACAAATCAGCAACTTTCAAAACTCATGTTGGATATTACAACATAAAGAAGTTGGTCTACTTTGAACAGCACAAAGATGTTAGAATTGCGATTAGAAGAGAAAAGACAATAAAAAAATGGAAGCGAGAATGGAAAATAAATATCATAACAGAAATGAATCCCGGATGGTTGGATTTAACGGAAGGATGGGATTTATCAAAATATTACAATGAAACGAATGAACCGAATGCGCAATAAATGCGCATTGACATACAAAGAAGATGAGCGAACCATACGTAAAATTAAAAAACAAAAGCGGAGTAGGATACATAGAATTTTTTCATCCTTCCCACAATTCATTACCAGGAAATGTCTTAGCAGAATTGGCAAGAATAATTACGGCAGCTGGTGATGACGACAGTATTAAAGTCATCGTTCTTCAAAGTGGGGGCGACCGAACCTTCTGCGCTGGAGCAAGTTTCGAAGAGTTGGTCGCCATCAAAAATGAGGAGGCAGGTAAAGAATTTTTCTGCGGCTTTGCTAATGTTATTAACGCCATGCGTAAATGTCCAAAATTAATCATAGGTCGTATCCAAGGAAAAACTGTTGGCGGAGGTGTCGGATTAGCATCAGCAACCGATTATTGTATGGCGACGAAATATGCCGAAATAAAATTGAGCGAATTGAATATTGGTATTGGGCCTTTTGTGGTCGGTCCTGCAGTAAGTCGCAAACTTGGTTTAAGCGCAATGTCTCAAATAGCAATGGATGCCAACAGCTTTTATTCAGCCGAATGGGCAATGCAAAAAGGACTTTACACTAAGATATTCGATTCAGTAGAAGAATTGGATATAGCGGTCGTTGAGTTCACTGAAAACTTAAAATCCTATAACCCAAAAGCCATGACCGAAATGAAAGCTATGTTTTGGCGAGGCACCGAAGATTGGGACCAATTACTCGCTCAACGTGCAAAAACCAGCGGTAGGTTGGTACTTTCGCAATTCACTAAAGACAAACTCAAAGAATATAAATAATGATTTATTCCTTCAAAGGATATATACCAGTTGTTCACGAAAGTAGTTTTGTGCATCCTTTGGCTGCTGTCACTGGAAATGTGATTATTGGGAAAAACTGCTACATCGGTCCAGGAGCAGCCATTCGTGGGGATTGGGGACAGATTATTTTGGAAGATGGCGTCAACGTACAAGAAAACTGCACAGTTCATATGTTTCCTGGCAAATCCATTACTCTCAAAGAAAGTGCCCACGTTGGCCACGGTGCCATCATTCACGGTGCTAGTCTAGGTCGCAATTGCCTCATAGGAATGAATTCAGTGATCATGGACGATGCCGAAATTGGTGACGAATGCATCGTCGGTGCCATGAGTTTTATCAAAGCTGAAGAAAAATTTCCAAAGCGAAAGTTGATCGTCGGGAATCCCGCAAAAGCTGTAAAGGACATTTCAGATGAGATGATAGCATGGAAAACGAAAGGCACGGAGATCTATCAGCAATTGCCCGCCGATTGTCACGAAAGTTTAAAAGAAGTTGAGCCGTTGAGAGACGTGCCCGAGAAAATGAAAATGCAAGAAGATGATTACAGAACATTACGTGATTTTATGAAGAAATAAATTCGGCGTTACCACAAGGGTTGCGCTTTCACTACTCGCATCCCGAAGAAAGGTCGGGAGCGCTCAAACAAACCGTTCAATCGCTAACGCAAATTTGAACAAATAAGATTAGAATAATAAAATGTCAAAATTTGACTTAAAGATGCCCAAAATGGGCGAATCAATCACAGAAGGTACCATCATCAAATGGCTCGTCAAAGAAGGCGACACGTTCGAGGAAGGTGACATCATACTTGAAGTTGCAACAGATAAAGTTGATAACGAAATACCAGCACCTGCATCAGGAACTTTGGTAAAAACATTGTTCAAAGCTAAAGATGTTGTACCAGTTGGAGAAATAATTGCGATTTTAGAGGCTTCAGCCCCATCCCCAACCCTTCCCCAAAAGGGAAGGGAGCCTGCATCAGTTGCACAGAAAAAGGAAATAAAACAAAAACATATCCAAGTAAAAGCACAGTCATCTACCCTTCTGGCAGACCGAGAGGGGCTTTTTATTTCTCCATTAATCCTAAAAATAGCTAAAGAACACCACATCAGTTTTGAAGAACTGGCTCGAATTCCTGCAACTGGGAACGAGGACAGATTGCGAAAAAGCGATGTGTTCAATTATATTAAGGACGGCCGTCCTTACCAGTTTGCACAACCTGTTGTACAAGATCCAACAGCTTATCGAATTCCACAATTGAATTTCGACAAAGGCAAAGGCAAAATCATTGAAATGAACCGTATGCGTCAGATGATTGCCGACCACATGGTATATTCCAAGCATACCTCACCACACGTTACTGCTTATGTAGAAGCCGATTTAACCAATATGGTAAACTGGCGAAATGCCAATAAAGACAAGTTTCAAAAGAAATATGGCGAGAAATTGACTTTTACGCCATTATTTATAGAAGCCGTGGCAAAAGCCATTGTCGATTTTCCAAACATCAATGCTTCTGTGGATGGCACTAATATTATCGTCAAAGAAAATATCAATATTGGCATGGCAACCGCTTTGCCAAATGGTAATCTAATTGTTCCTGTAGTCAAAAACGCCGACCAAAAGGATTTAAAAACATTGGCAGAAGATGTCAACGAAATGGCGAATAAAGCCAGGGCAAATAAGTTGACCGGCGACGACATAAAAAATGGCACATTTACAATTTCCAATGTTGGAACATTCGGAAGTGTAATGGGAACACCGATAATCAACCAACCTGAAGTTGCCATTCTAGCACTAGGCATCATTAAAAAACGACCTGAAGTTATCGAAACTGAAAAGGGTGATGAAATAGCCATTAGAAGTATGATGTATCTATCGTTGTCCTTTGATCACAGAGTGGTTGATGGATTTTTAGGAGGAAGTTTTGTACGCCGTGTTGCTGATTATTTTGAGCAATTTGATAGTAATAGAAAAATATAATATAACCGATTTGCAAGGCTTAAAAACCTTGATGGACTAAAATGAAATTTGCATTAGGAATTACAAATGCAAGATAATTTTGATAAATAGTTAATCGAGATATCGCTTCGCTAAATTGAAGTGAAAAGCCCGGATCAGAGCGAGGACATGTAACGTGCCTGCCGACAGGCAGGCAGGAAGCCCCTCGAACGCCCAAAAAATAAAACATGAGTTCAGTAACCAAAGATATTTTAAGTAAAGCATTTTCAAACCTGTGCACTGCCAAAGCCATGACTGAATTGTACGAAGCTAATTTCAAACAAGTTTCAAAATACGTGCATGCCACCTCACGCGGCCATGAAGCAATTCAAACTGCGGTGGGCATGCAATTGTTACCACAGGATTATGCATTTCCGTATTATCGGGATGACGCGATGTTGTTGTCCTTCGGATTGCAACCTTATGATCTGATGTTGCAATTATTGGCGAAAAAGGACGACCCGTTTTCTGGTGGAAGAACGTATTATTGCCATCCAAGTTTAAAGGACGATGATAAACCAAAAATCCCACATCAATCATCTGCAACAGGCATGCAAGCCATTCCTGCCACAGGTGTAGCGATGGGACTGTTATATAAAGAGGATTTTAAATCTAAAAACAATGTCAATCCTTTCGAGGAAGGAATTCCCCCTTTGGGGGCTAGGGGGCTTGTAGTTTGTAGTTTAGGAGACGCTTCAGTTACCGAAGGCGAAATAGCCGAAGCATTCCAAATGGCAGCTTTGAAACAAATGCCTATTTTGTATTTGGTTCAGGATAATGGCTGGGATATTTCCGCAACAGCCGAAGAGACGCGAGCACAAAATGCATTTGAATACGCCAAAGGTTTCAATGGATTAGAAGCAATTTCAATTGACGGAGCAAACTTCATAGAAAGTTATGAAGCTATAGAAAAAGTTATAAAAACGATTAGAAATCAGCGTCGGCCATTTTTGGTACATGCTAAAGTTCCCTTGTTGAATCACCACACTTCTGGAGTTCGGATGGAATGGTATCGTGATGATTTGGATGAAGCAAAATCACGTGACCCGCATCCTGTTTTGAAAAAACAACTTTTGGACAATGGATTTTCTTCAGAAGAAATTCAAGACATTGAAAATGTCGCGAAAGCAAAAGTTCAATCAGACTTTGAAAAAGCCTTAAAAGCTGAAGACCCAAAACCAGAGGATTTAGTCACGCATGATTTTGCCCCAACACCAATTACTGAAGAAAAGGGTGAGCGTTCACCAAAAGGTGCGGAGAAAGTGCTGATGGTGGATTGTGCCTTATTTGCAGTTGAAGAATTGATGGCTAAACACAAAGAATGTTTGCTGTACGGACAGGATGTTGGCGGTCGATTGGGTGGTGTTTTTAGGGAAGCTGCGACTTTGGCTCAAAAGTTTGGAGATGATAGAGTTTTTAATACACCAATTCAAGAAGCATTTATTGTAGGTTCAACCGTTGGGATGAGTGCAGTTGGTTTAAAACCAATTGTTGAGGTGCAATTTGCCGATTATATTTGGCCAGGGCTGAATCAATTATTTACGGAAGTGAGCAGAAGTTGCTATTTGAGCAATGGAAAATGGCCAATAAGTATGATACTTCGTGTGCCAATTGGCGCTTACGGCAGTGGCGGACCTTATCATTCGTCTTCAGTGGAAAGTATATTGACAAATATTAGAGGGATTAAAATCGCCTATCCAAGTAATGGTGCTGATTTAAAGGGTTTAATGAAAGCAGCGTATTACGACCCAAACCCAGTGGTTATCTTGGAACATAAAGGATTGTATTGGAGCAAAGTTCCCGGCACCAAAGGCGCAACGTCTGTTGAGCCGTCTGAAGATTATGTATTGCCTTTAGGAAAGGCCTGGGTTTTACAGGAAGTTTGGAAGCAAGAAAACGTTGAAACCATAACTATAGTCACTTATGGAATGGGAGTGCATTGGGCTTACAATGCTTCCGGTGAATTAGGAATGCGAGACCAAATCGAGATTATTGATTTGCGAACCTTATATCCTTTGGATGAAGACACCATTATGAAATCGGTCAAGAAAACAGGCAAGTGTCTAGTAGTTACAGAAGAACCAAGCAACAATAGTTTTGCAAGAGCCTTGGCAGGGAAAATTCAGGAAGAATGTTTTAAGTTTTTGGATGCCCCTGTGATGACCGTTGGCAGTGAAAATATGCCTGCAATTCCATTGAATTCAATTTTGGAGGAAACCATGATTCTGTCAACTGAAAAAGTAATGGCCAAAATTATCCAGTTACTGGGATATTAAAAAATGAATTTTCTTTAAAATAATAGATATATAGGTTATTGTTATCCCGCTTCCTTTTTATTTTGAAACGATTCTCTATACCATGAACTAATAGAAAATCCTAGCAGGTGAAGCTAGGATTTTTCTTGTTTGAATTCTATGAGCATTTAATTTAAATTATCTAGAGACAAAATCAGTTAAACTGATAATTGTATTCCCTGTAGCATCGTCATGATAAATATTGTATTGAGTAGGATAATTATTAATTTCCTGAAAGTTCAGTAAATAATTTAATTCAACCATAGGTTCCATAAATATATATTCGCCATCAAATGATCCAAGAACCATGATTTCTGAAAATGGAAGATAAGCTGGCAGATTAAACGGTAGCCAATGTTTGCCCATTCGAGGATACACGCCTCCTTGCCCTGGAGGTGTACCATAATTGGCAGGCATGTAACCAGCAGTTGGCAAATTGTTAAATAAAGCACTTGTTTCTGTGGAATATTCTGGTATTGCCATACGCTCCTCATTAGAAATCATATAAAAATGAAAATCAAAATGCGGTACCAAAAATGCTGGCAGGTGACCATGAGGGTTCCAATTGAGTGTAATATGCTCAAAAGGTGTTAATTGTTTAGCCTTTAAATGAAGCGGTAAGACTGTTTCGAACGGCAAAATGTCGAGGTTTTCATAAACTCCTGCAGTAAATTCCAATGCAATTTCAACAGGGAAACCTTCCTGATCTACGCTATCCATGAACGTGCTTTTCCGTTACCAAGTTGCACTTGGGGGCCTTTATACACGTTCAGTTTCTCATAATTGGATTTCTGAAGTTCCTGCGTGCTCTTTTGAATGTTTTCCAGTTCAGCAATTTCTTGTTTGGAGCATGAGAAGATCATAAACAGCAATCCAATCAAGAGCGTTTTTTTGTAAAATTTTCTTAAATTTTCCATGATTAATTAGAATTAGAATATTAATAATATTGAGGTTAAGTCTAGATTTAAGCGATACCTCTAAAATTTGATTTTAAGAAGATGAATCTTAAAATTACCTCAAAAAACATTATGGAATTTTTATCATAGACATAAGCATATGCTTGGCAGATAGACTACTTGCTTCATACGACCAACGAATAATAATTCAAAATTCTGCGGTTGGTATGTAGTAATAAGTTGTCTGGCATTAACTATTCAATTATTAGTGATATTGGCGTATCTTTATGGTACCATTTTTTCTGATTGAAATGAAATTACATTGGCATCCTAAACTGAATAAGATTTTAATTCATCTTTTGTTCTGGGTCCTTATCGTTTTTTATTTTGCATGGGGTTTCGGTTTTGATACCAATCCTAAAGGGGCTTTCCTAAATGCTGCGTTTTTTCTTCCTGGCTTTATGTTGATGGTTTATAGCCTTCTCTATTTTTTGGTGCCGCGATATCTCATTCAACGCAAGTATTTTAAGTTTTTTTTAGGATTGATTCTTGTTCTTGTTGCCTGTATATCTTATGGACTGCTGGCACAAGTTACCCTTCTGACTAATGATAAGTTGAAAGGCTTTGACATAAGAACAGGAAGAGCTATCCTACCATTTTTAAATATAGCGGGCATAGCACTTTCCATAAAATTACTAAGGTTTTGGTTTAAACAAAAACAACAAACTTTGGAAGCCCAACAGCAAGCAACATTGGCAGAACTTCAATTGCTCAAATCGCAACTTCATCCTCATTTTCTATTTAATACACTTAATAATCTCTACTATCATACCTTAAGTCACTCACCTACGGCCCCCGAAATTGTGGTTAAGCTTTCTAATGTGTTGAGGTTTATAATTTATGAAAGCAATTCGACGAAGATTCCCTTAATCAAGGAAATAAATCTCTTACAAGAATACATTGCCTTGGAAAAATTACGTTATGGAGATAGGCTGGATATGTCCATGGTCGTAAATGGTGATCTGGCGCGTTTTCAGATTGCACCATTATTGTTATTGCCATTTCTGGAGAACGCTTTTAAGCATGGAGCGAGCAAGCAGATTGACCAATGCTGGATCAGTTTTAATCTAGCAATAAACGATTCAATCATGAATTTTAAATTAGTGAATAGTCTGGATACTGACAATTATAATAAAACACATAAAATTGGTGGACTTGGCCTGCAAAATGTTAAACGAAGGCTGGAGTTATTATATCGCAATAAATATAATTTTGAAACTATTATGACAGATGGGATTTTTATAGTAATTTTAGATATTACTCTTGAAGAGCTTCAATAAGACACAGTAAATGAGCTAACTAAAATATGACTTTAGGCCCATATGAATTAT
>JBGTDZ010000282.1:0-1570 GCA_041748055.1 Aquaticitalea sp. | reverse complement strand
TCCATTCTTATTTTTCCCGGGATTTTAGGTTTCACTAAACCTTCTTCTATAGCAATAGTTATGGTCCCAATCGTCCCATGTCCACACATTGGTAAGCAACCAGAAGTTTCAATAAATAGAATTGCAAAGTCATTTTCTGGGTTGTGCGGTGGAAATAAGATGGAACCACTCATCATGTCATGTCCACGAGGTTCGAACATCAAACCTTTTCTTATCCAATCATATTCTTTTAAAAAGTGCCGGCGCTTTTCACTCATGGTGTTACCAATGAGTTTTGGGCCACCTTCTTTAATGACTCTTACTGGATTTCCACAGGTGTGTGCATCGATGCATACAAATGTACCCTTACTCATTTTTTAGTTTCTGAATGTAATTATCAACTCGTGCCTCCATAATCGCCAAGCTTACTGTGCCTTGCTCCAAAATGATTTCATGAAACTCTCGAATATCGAATTTTGAACCTAATTCATTTTCCGCTTTTTGACGCAATTCTCTAATCTTCAGTTCACCAATTTTATATGATAAGGCTTGTCCTGGCCAAGAGATATATCGGTCAGTTTCGGTATTGATTTCATGTAACGATAATGCGGTGTTAGAAGACATGTAGTCAACAACTTGTTCACGTGTCCAGTCTTTGGCGTGGATTCCAGTATCAACTACCAAACGGCAAGCTCGCCACATTTCGTAGGTTAATTTCCCAAATTGTTCATAAGGCGTGGTGTACATTCCCATTTCATCAGCCAAAAATTCGGAATATAATCCCCAACCTTCACCATAAGCTGACAGATATAAATTTTTTCTGAATTGTGGAATACTGTCGCCTAACTCATTATTCAAACTAATTTGTAAGTGATGCCCTGGTACGGCTTCGTGAACAGTCAACGATGGCAACGTATATAAAGTTCTACTCGGTAAATCGTATGTATTTACCCAATAATAGCCTGGATCAGTGCTTTCATTCGACGTTCCGATATAACGGCCTCCAGTATATTTTGGTGCGATCGCATCAGGTACCGGAGCTACACCATAAGGTTTCCGTGGCAATGTTTTAAAAAACCTCGGTAATTGTGCATCGGCACGCTTTGCCATATCACGTGCAATCATCAACAATTGTTCTGGTGTTTCGGCATAAAACTGTTTATCTGTTCGTAAAAAGTGAAAAAAATCCGCAAAACTACCTTTGAAGTTCAACTCTTTTATGATTTGCTCCATTTGTGCTTTGATGCGAGCGACTTCTTTTATACCAATCTGATGGATGTCTTCAGCAGTATATTGATTACTGGTTGTGTAGAAATTGATTCTATTCTGATAAAATTTCTTTCCATTTGGAGTTTCAGAAACTCCTATAGTGGTTCTTGTTTTCGGAAAATATTCAGTTTCAAAGAAGGTTTTGATACGCTTGAATTCGGGTGTCACCTTTGTTTCTATCGCTATTTTAGCCTCTTTTAAAACCGAATCTTTTTGAGTGTTGGTTAAATCATTAGGCAAATTCTTAAAAGGGGAATAGAAAAAACTATCTTCAAAATTTGTGACTATGTGGTCATTGTAGGTTGACTCATAACCCTTAAAA
>JBGTDZ010000281.1:0-16589 GCA_041748055.1 Aquaticitalea sp. | reverse complement strand
GGACAATCCTCCAAAAGATAAATTCATGCTCATAAAGGGATCAAGAGGCATGGCTTTAGAACGAGTTTTGGATTTGATTTAAGCTATATTCACCATTACTGCTGTGAGCACCATTTTGATGTGAATAAGATAAATAATTTTAAAATAAATATGGAGACATCAAGGGTTGTTTTTAATTTGCTAGATAAAAATGGTGATCAATCGATTTAAGAACAAATCTCTAGACATAGTGTTTTTATAAATATTTAAAAGTCCCACCTTACTAGCGGGACTTTTTGTTTAGAATATATTAAAAATTGAGATGCACCGTGAATAAATATAATACTAATCTCAATTTAGATAAGATCGATTTGGCCCATATTGTATAGAGAGAACGTATTCTCACTTAAATGCCTACTTCGAGCTTATGGTGTTCATCGATCAGCGGGCCGCCTTCTATAATTTCTTGGTTGGCCTCCATGGAGAACTTTTCGAAATTCAAATGAAATGAATGCGCCAATTGAATCGCTTTCTTGATATAAGCCCCTTTGTCTGCCCATGTGTTTATGGGATCTAATATGTCTGTCGGAACATTAGGACAAGATTCTGGCATTTGAAGTCCAAATATTGCATCTGGTGTAAACGCCATAGTGTCTAATTCCCCAGCAAGGATTGCTGTAATCATAGCCCGGGTGTATTTTAATTTTATTCTAGAACCCACACTATAAGATCCTCCGCTCCATCCAGTATTAATTAACCATACATTTACTTTGGAATCGGTCATTTTTTTACTTAGCATTTCGGCATAGACCGTTGGGTGCAATGGCATAAAAGGTTCGCCAAAACATGCAGAAAAAGAAGGGACTGGTTCTGTGACCCCAGCCTCTGTACCAGCAACTTTCGCGGTATAACCCGAAATAAAATGATATGCTGCTTGGCCAGGAGTTAATTTGGACACTGGCGGAAGTACACCAAAGGCATCACAGGTAAGAAAGAAAATATTTTTAGGATTTCCAGCATAACTTGGATGCTGAATATTATTTATGTGTTCTATAGGATAGCTTACCCTCGTGTTTTGGGTAATTTTACCATCCATATAATCAACTTCTCGGGTGTTTTCTTTAAAAACTATATTTTCAAGAAGCGCCCCTGGTTTTATTGCGTTAAAGATGTCGGGTTCTTTTTCTTCAGATAAATCAATAACCTTGGCATAACAACCTCCTTCAAAATTAAAAATGATATCCTCAGCGGTCCAGCCGTGTTCGTCATCTCCAATTAGTTTACGATCCGGATCTGCTGAAAGTGTAGTTTTTCCTGTTCCTGAAAGTCCAAAAAAGATAGCTGTATCTCCTTCATCTCCCACATTGGCAGAGCAGTGCATAGGCAATACATTCTTTTCAATGGGCAAAATAAGGTTCAAGGCAGAGAAGATTCCTTTTTTCATCTCTCCAGTGTAAGCAGAACCGCCTATTAAGGCTATTTTTCTACTAAAATCCAGTATACTGAAATTCCCTTGTCGCAAACCATACTTTACGGGTTCATTCTCAATATAACCTGGAGCACAAACAACAAGCCAATCTTCTTCAAAATTTACCAGCTCTTCTTCATTTAAACGAAGGAACATATTTTTTACAAAGAAATTAGACCAAGGATATTCGGTAATAGTCCTCACGTTAAGGCGATATTCTTGCTGTGCGCAAACATAGCCATCATGAATGTAGATTTCCTTTCCGTTAAGGTATTTCGTTACCCTGTTATATAGTTCATTGAAATTTTCAGAAGAAATAGGTTTATTTATTTTTCCCCACCACACTTTGTCCTTGGTATAACCATCCTTGACAAGGAAGCGGTCTTGTGGAGATCTGCCGGTAAATTTTCCTGTATTAACGGCTAAAGTTCCATTTTCGGTCTCCTTACCCATTTTTCTATCGAGGGTTATTTTTTGTAAATCCTCACCGGAAAGGTTCCAATGCACTACATTGTTTTTTAAGCCATACACCTCCAGTTGATTCTTTTTGGAATTCATTTCTCCTGTTTTCATAATTATAAATTTAAATATTAATAAGACCAAATTATTGGCACGAGTACTATAGAAACAATGAAAATCAGCAGAAGCAATGGCGCTCCTACCTTAAAATAATCTATAAACTTGTAGTTCCCGGCAGACATCACCATTGCATTGGTTGGAGTGGCCACTGGTGTCAAGCATGCAGTGGAAGCACTTATTGCCACAATAATTAAAAATGGCTGCGCTGAAACACCCAACTTACTGGCGGCAAATAACGCAATGGGCGCCATAAGAATTGCCGTAGCAGAATTACTTATAACCTGACTAAAAAGAGAGGTTATCAAAAATATACCGGCCAACAATGCTGTAGGATGAATTTTGCCCAGGAAGTCCACGAGACCATTTGCCGCAATTTGAGCCATCCCTGTTTTTTGTAAAGCCGCTCCCATAGGGATCATTGCGGCAATCATGATCACACTGGTCCAGCTAATACCTGTGTAGGCTTTTGATATAGGTACACAGCCAGTTAGCATCACTATTCCTGCACATATTAATGCCGCAACCGAACCCGGCATTACATCAAAAACAAGGAGCAAAATCATTATTATGAGTGCACCCATGGCAATATAAGACTTTGGGCTAAGCACATCGACATCTTTACTCATCGCTTCGGGGCTTCCCACTATCACCAAGTTTTCATGAATGGATTTTAGGGAATCTATATTATCCCAAGAACCACGTATAATAAAGGCATCTCCTGCCTGAATTTCTATTTTTTTATCGATTAAAGCCTTATTGCCTCGGGATGCTCCCAATAGCTGAACACCTATTTTATCGAGGTAAACACCCATGATTAACGTCTGGCCAACAAGTCGGGAGCTGGGAGTTACAATCATTTCCGCCATCCCAACTTCATGATTGATTAATTCTTCTTTTAGGCCAATTTCATCAGGCAAGGTGGGAATTATCATTAATTTAAAATCCAAAATAAGTTTATCAACCTCCATTGTACTTCCCTGTACCGTGATAATATCATGATAACTCAACATAGTTTCTTGAATGGGAAATTCCACATACTGGTGAATTCCTTTTAACGGATTGGGAAACCTACGGCGCAAGCGAACAATGGAAACATTATAATTTTCTTCAAGATTCCAATCCTTTATTTTGGTATTGAGCAGAGGGGACATAGACCTGATTCGCAATCGGTATAAATTATGCCCAATACTATATTCTTCTATCCATTTATGCATTTCTGAATCTATATTGATGGGACGATTTTTGGAGGTTCGGTTGGGCAGTAATTTATGGCCTACAAACCTAAAATATAAGATTGTTACAAGCAATAACGGAATACCAATGAGGCTAAATTCAAAAAATGCAAAGCCATCAAAACCATTTTGGATCAACGACTCATTCACGATGATATTGGGTGGAGTTCCGGTTAGTGTTAACAATCCGCCAGTGTTGGAACCATAAGCCATAGGTATAAGGAGTTTGGAAGGCAGTGTTCCCGCTTTCCATGCTGCCGAGACAGTCATGGGCATTAAAGCCGCTACAGCGCCAGTATTGCTTACAAAGCCAGACAGCGCTCCAGCTCCAAGTGTAATTATTATGAGCAATTTATTGGTGCTTTTCGCGGCAAAAGTAACAAATTTTTTACCTGCCAAGGCTGTCCATCCGGTTCTAGAAAGTCCTTCTCCAATGATAAACAGAGCGGCAATCATAATTACAGTTGGATTGCTAAACCCACTCAATGTTTCGGTTAGGTTCAATATCCCAGCTAAGAAAAGTGCAATCATAGACATAAGCGCTACAACATCGGGAGGGTATTTGTCCCACACAAATAACACAATTGTAAGTGCCAGAATAACTAATAGGATGATCATATTTTTAATGGATTAATCCAAAATAAGTACCGGGATATTGCTTTTCAAGGTGAGTTCTTGGGTCAATTTGCCTTTGGATGGCTTGCGTTCCATAGCATGTGTATTTGGCATGATGGCCAACATATCAATGTTGTACTTTTTGATATAATCATCGATGCCTTCTACAATATCTTCATTTTCCGCAAAGGAATGATGGGAATAAAAATTCTCCAAATAATACTGCAACGTATTTTCATTGCGTTCATCAGCTTCAGAATATCCTAAGCTTTCCTTGTTCCGAATAACCGTTAGGACATGGACTTCGGCCTTGGCATATCTGGATACATCCAATAAAACATTCAAGGTAGAAGTATCTTGCATTTCATCTTCACCAAGCACAAGAAGGATTTTATTTAATTTAAATACGTGGTTTGGCGGAATGACAAGTATAGGCAAATCTGCAGCCAATACAAATTTTGAAGTTTGTGTTACTTGAGGTTCTCCATCATCTGCCCCTTTAGTTCCCATAATAACCAAATCCATTGCGTATTTTTCACGCATTTGCACAATGGTGCTTATCAACTCCCCAATTTTTAATGTGAATATTATTTTTGGTTTGTCATGTCCTTGATTTTCCAAAATCAAATTTTCAAATTTTTTCTGTAGCTTTTCCTCATCCTCCTTTTTAATATCCTTATCGGAAATGTAAAGTAGATTTAGCTCAAGGTTTTGATTCCTACCAGCGAATTGAATTGCATATTTTAAAGCGTTCAATGATACTCCAGAAAAATCGAAAGGAATTAGTATATTCTTCATAATTAAGTTGTTTTAAAGTTTTAGTTTTATTGACAACAATCCTTTTAAATGGAAAATTCAGTATTGCTATGATTCTCTTGAATTGTGTTGCTACCAGAATGTAAGATTACCACAGTTTTAAATTTTAGAAAATGACAACGGTCATATTTGCCGTAATTATTTGCCTGTATTTGAACTATTTGTTTCTTATTGAATCGATTGTTTTAGCGAAAACCTTGGCGTAAAAAAGAAGCGTTCTCATGCTAAAAATAGATGCACTAAAATCATATCTTGAAGATTTTTAGAAAAAGTAGGAACTAATAAGGAGAAAATTCAAGTAGAATGAAAAGATGAGGATTAAAGAGTGTGTGGTATTTGGTTTGGTACTTTCTAAAAAAAGCAGTGCCGACTTCTTTTATATAATCAGCACTTAAAACCTTCAAAAACAATGGGTTGATGTGGTCCATACTGGATTAGCTCCGCTGTTCCAGTTAATTCCCTCTTCTGCAAATGCAATCCAATGCGGCTTCACCGCATTCGGTATTTTTGTTTCCTCCAAACCCGCAAGCCTAGAGGCTTGGGTAAAACCTGGATTATCTCCGCTGTTCCAGATAAATCCCTCTTTTGCAAATGCAATCCAATGCGGCTTCACCGCATTCGGTATTTTTGTTTCCTCCAAACCCTCAAGCCTAGAGGCTTGGGTTTTCCGGAAACAAAAATCCCAATGTCTCAGACATTGGGATTGCGCTTGATGTGGTCCATACTGGATTCGAACCAGTGACTTCCACGTTGTCGACGTGACACTCTGAACCAACTGAGTTAATGGACCTGATATGTATCAAAAAAAGTTCACACAAATGTATGAACTTTTTCTCAATTTGTGGGCGATGAGGGGTTCGAACCCCCGACCCCCTCGGTGTAAACGAGGTGCTCTGAACCAGCTGAGCTAATCGCCCTACGTTATCGGACTGCAAATATAGATTAGTTTTTTATTTTCCGAAAGGTTTTCTGCAAAAAAATTAAATAATTTCAGCCACGACAAATGTACTGCCGCCAACGAATATTAAATCATTTTTTTTGGCTTGTTTTTTAGCAGTATTTAAAGCTTCTGCAACACTTGAATAGGATGCGCAATTAAAACCGTAGCCTAAGAATTGTTGTTGAAGATCGTTCGCATCAAGCCCTCTGGGGATATTTGGCTTACACAAGTAATATAAAGCATTTTTAGGCAAGAGTGGCAAAATGGAAGCCATATCCTTGTCATTGACAACACCAAAAACTATATGAAGCTGCTCATAATATTCATCTTTAAGTTGATTGACGACATATGTCAAACCCTCTTTATTATGAGCAGTATCACAAATAATTTTTGGTTGTTTTTGCAGAATCTGCCAACGACCTTTGAAACCTGTATAATTTACAACATTTAGCAGTCCTATTTTAATATCCTCTTCCGAAATCTCAAAAAACCTGTTTGAGATGATATGAATTGTCTGTAAAACGGTTTTGATGTTTTTTTGTTGGTAATTGCCTTTCAAGTCACTTTCAAAATCTTCAAATTTTTCTTTATCCGCAAAATAGATCTTGGAATGATTTCTTTCTGAAATTTGTAAAAATACATCCTTTGTTTCAAGTTGTGTTTCTCCGATGACCACTGGGATGTTTGGCTTGATAATTCCACCTTTCTCTGCGGCGATTGCTTCCAATGTGGTTCCCAAAAACTGTGTGTGGTCTAATCCAATATTGGTGATGACAGAAACCAACGGTGTGATGATGTTAGTCGCATCCAACCTGCCGCCCATTCCAACTTCGATTATGGCAACATCAACTTCTTGTTTTGAAAAATATTCGAATGCCATTCCTACTGTCATCTCAAAAAAAGAGAGTGAATGTGATTCAAAAAAACCTTGATGCTTATCTATGAAATCTACAACAAATAGTTCGCCAACTTCCTGACCATTGATTTTGATACGTTCCCTGAAATCTTTCAAATGGGGAGAGGTATATAATCCAACGTTGTATCCAGCTTCTTGTAGAATGGATGCTAGCATATGACTGGTGGAACCTTTTCCATTAGTGCCAGCAACATGGATACTCTTGAAGTTTTTTTCGGGAAAGTTTAGATAATCAGCTAGTAAAACTATATTATCAAGGTTTGCCCTATAGGCAGATTTACCTTGATTTTGATACATGGGTAACTGCTTGAACATCCAGTTGACTGTATCCTGATAAGTCATTTATTGTGTTACACTAAAGTCAATTTTTACAAAACCAATTTGAGTTGCGGGAGCCTTGGAATCGGCTGGCCATTTATAAGTCAGTGCCGTTTTTCTGGCGGCGTCGTACAGACATAAATCCCCGGTGGTGCCTTTCTTCCCAGGTATTGCATTGATCACACGCCCCTCCCTATTGACATGAATCTCCACCACTACCCGTCCTTCCTCATAACAATCGGGAACTACTTTGCCATTGGTTGGTTTACCACGTCCATTCAAACCATAACCAGTTCCATTTCCTCCGCTTCCAGTTCCGGGTTGACCAAAATAACTTGGCGCATACGGATCACCATCCAACTGACCTTTATCACCCGGTTTTCCATCTGGTCCTTCTCCACCAGTGGTTTTACCATCGGATTTACTCACGCCACCAATCATGGCATCGATTTTTGCCTTTTTATCAGCTTCTTCCTGGCGTTTTTTAGCTTCGGCAGCTACTTGCGCTTTTTGTACCCTTTCTGCATCGGCTTTTGCTTTTGCATCCGCTTGAGCTTTGGCATCCGCAGCAACCTTTTGTTTTTTTATTGCAATAGCTTCCGAATTATCTTCAGTTAAAACCTTCTCAGCTGGTTTTTCTGATTTATTGGGTTCGGTTTTGGTTTCCTCTACTTTTGTTTCCTTCACTTTTGGTTTATCAACGACTTCCCTAGGTTCCGATTTTATTGGCTCCAAAGGCTGAACGTCTCCACTACCAACTTCTGAATTACCAAAATTAACCGCAACACCATATTCCAATGGGGGATCCATATAAGGTGGACCTACAACAAATAAGAGCAATAGCAAAATCACCAAAATCAAAGTGGTAATCTTTGCGGAATTGCGTTCGTGTTGCGTTTCTAAATATTTCATATTTTAGTCATTTGGCTTTACCGCTAAAATCACTTTGAATTTATTTCTATTGGCGATATCCATTACTTTAACTACGTGTTCAACGGCCACCGATTTATCTGCTCTCAAAACTATGGTTGGTTCTTCTTTGCTTCCTAAAAGTGTTATCAACTCATCCTCTAACATACTTTCACCAACCAATTTCTGGTCGATATAAAAAGTTAGATTCTCCTTAATGCTTACCGCAACCGATTTCTTATTTTCGGTTTTTCCACTTGCCTTTGGCAATAAAATATCAATTGCGCTAGTCGTAACTAATGTTGAAGCAATCATAAAAAATATCAACAACAGAAACACAATATCCGTCATTGACGCCATATTGAATTCTGGTGAGACTTTATTTCTTCCTCTTAAATTCATTAAATTGGCTCGTTTAAGTGATCCAAAAATTCTAATGAATTCGCTTCCATTTGATACACCACCTTATCAGTTTTAACGACTAAATGGTTGTATGCCATATAGGCTATAATACCAACAATCAGACCCGCTACAGTCGTGGTCATTGCAGTGTATAAGCCACTTGCCAGTACATCCATTTGAATGGTGCCTCCCGCGTTTGCAAGTTCAAATATTGCCAATATCATTCCAACTACTGTACCAAGAAAACCAATCATCGGTGCCACACCAGAAATTGTAGCCAAAACACTGACATTTTTTTCCAATCCGTATATTTCCAATCTACCCGCATTTTCAATGGCAGTATTTATATCTGCCAGTGGTTTTCCAATTCGGCTAATACCCTTATTAATCAAGCGAGATACTGGAGTGTTTACTTGAGCACATAAAATTTGAGCTGAATCAGTTTTTCCCTTACTTACATGGTCTTTAATTTGATTCATGAAATTAGAATCAATTTTTGAGGCTGCCTTAATGGCAAATAAACGTTCAAAATAAATATAAAGTGCCACAAACAGCAATACGAATAAAATGGCGATAATGACCATTCCTGCTGTCCCACCACTACTTATCAATTCGATAATAGACAAGGTTTTTTCTACAGATTCTTCAGTTGGAAGCACTTCGGCCCCATCTTGCATATTAGTTAATAATATCATATAATCATATTGGTTTAATTAGTGTATAAACGTCTAACTTTTTACAAAAGTATTTATCATAGTGGTATTGTTCTTGTAAACATGAACACAACGGCTCCTCCCAAAAAGCCAATCAAGGCCAACCAAGAAATATTCTTTAAATACCAAAAGAAATCGATTTTCTCCATACCCATTGCTACCACTCCTGCTGCAGAGCCAATAATCAACATGCTCCCTCCAGTACCTGCAGAATAGGCCACAAAATGCCACAATTCGTTATCGATCGGCTCAGAGAACATCCCAAGACTCGCTGCCACCAACGGCACGTTATCAATAACTGCTGATGCCACTCCCAATAACAACATAACAAGATCAGAAACACCCTCATTATGCATTTCTGTTCCCAACATGGGCATTGTTTCTTTGAGCGAGGTTGCAAAATTAAACAAAATCCCAAGTGATTCCAATGCTGCTACCGCCATTAATATTCCAAGGAAAAACAGGATACTGGGCAATTCAATCTTTGATAAAGAGCTATGCACAGGGCTGTGATGGCCTTTGACATCCTCATCGGGAGCATTGACTTCGGAAAGCGTAAACTTAGATTTACTATATATTTCAGCAAAAATAGCAACCACACCTAGAGACAACATCATCCCAACATAAGGTGGCAAATGTGTCAATGTTTTGAAAACCGGTACAAAAACAATAGCTCCTAAACCTAAGTATAACATGGTAGCGCTATATTTACTTTTTGGTTTTTCGTCTTCAATATTTTCTTCGTCTTTAGCCAAATCACCTTTAAATACTGGCATTAGCGAAGCAATGAATGATGGAACTGCCATACATACCACAGAAGGCAAGAATAAATAAACAAATAAATGACTAGTGGTCACTTTTTTACCGATCCAAAGCATTGTTGTGGTGACATCTCCAATTGGAGACCATGCACCCCCAGCATTGGCCGCAATGATAATAAGACCGGCATACCACAGGCGCATATCTCTATCTTTCACTATTTTTTGAAGTATAGAAATCAAGACGATTGTTGCAGTAAGGTTATCGATTATTGCTGATAATAAAAAAGCCAGTATGGAAAAAATCCAAAGTATTTTGGTTTTCTTTTTTGTTTTAACAAATCCCTTAATTGTGGAAAACCCATCAAAATAATCAATGATTTCCACGATGGTCATTGCTCCAAGCAAGAATACTAATATCTCGGCAGTCTTTCCAAGATGATGGAGCAAGGTTTCTTCCATCACATGCATTTTACTTTCATTAGGATTAGAAATATTTTCAACTGGCAAATTGGAAAAACCGTTTACCAATGCGTGCTTTGCAGAATCAAACCATTCTGAAAATCCTTCAAGACCCAAAGCAATCAATGCCCAACAGATGGCCATCATTACCAAAGCGGGAATAAGTTTATCGATTTTAAGGTTATGTTCCAACGTGATGGCCAAGTAGCCAAGTACAAATACAAGTATAATTACTGTTTCCATATTATTGATTTTATATCAGCTGGCTCAAGGCAATCTCGAATGCTGTTTCACTAATTCCTGTTTTACTATGATTTTTCTCGTAAACCTTTTTAATGGCTTGTTTAATCCGATTGGAAGTGTCGTTAAAGATTGCGTCGTCTGTCATTTGCACTTTCTGTTCCATAAAATAGGCAAAAACCCTTGCCATTCCACAATTGGATATAAAATCTGGAATCAAACTGATTTTATTATCGGTATATTCCATGATAGGTCCAAAAAATATTTCCTTATCGGCAAAAGGCACATTCGCTCCACACGATATAACTTCCAAACCAGTAGCTATCATTTGATCTATCTGTTGTTTGGTAATTAATCTTGAAGCTGCACAAGGAGCAAATATTTCGGTTTTCAAAGACCATATATTTTGATTGAGGCTTTCAAAAGAAATCAAATCATCACTGTTAAGTGTATTTCCTGTTTTGTTGAGGTATAGATCCGTGATTTCTTCAAGCGAAAATCCTTCTTCATTTATCAATCCTCCAACAATATCGATAATCCCCACGACTTTCGCTCCTGATTGTGCCAAGTAGAACGCTGCGGCTGCACCAACATTGCCAAAACCTTGAACAATGGCTCTTTTACCAATTATGGATTCACCTCTTACTTCGTAAAAATGCCTAGCTGCTTCTGCGACACCATAGCCAGTTATCAAGTCCGCCACCGTATATTTACGACGAACATCGGGAGAATATTTTGGGTTTTCAATCACTTTGATAACACCATGCCTTAATTGTCCTATTCTATTGATTTTATCTGCTTGAGTGGGTCTAAAATGTCCCTCAAATACACCTTCCTGAGGATGCCATACCCCACTTTCTTCTGTTATAGGAATGACCTCATGGATTTCATCAACATTTAAATCACCTCCGGTTCCATAATAACTTTTCAGCAAAGGGGAAACTGCCTTGTACCACCGTTCTAGAACACCTTTTTTTCTTGGGTCATGCGGATCGAAATTAATTCCTGATTTTGCACCTCCAATGGCCGGGCCAGATACTGTAAATTTTACTTCCATTGTTTTGGCGAGTGACAACACTTCATTCATATCCAATCCTTTACGCATACGCGTTCCACCACCAGCAGCACCGCCACGTAAGGAGTTGATTACTGTCCAGCCTTCTGCTTCTGTTTCTTGATCTTTCCAATTGAATATAATTTCGGGTTCTTTGTCTTCGTACTTTTGAAGTAAATCTTTCATTCAGCGGCTATTCTGTAACAAATATAAAAAACAATAAATCGGTAGGGATTAATTTTTACAATAATTTTTTGCAATATAAATTTTCCCTGAACTATGATTTTTCAAAGCTCCGGTAACACTACTTAAGCAATTGATCTCATTGCGAAGTTTTAAGACTCCCAAAAAGCCAAAAATCAAAGCTTCTTTAAATTCGATGATAAACGCATCTGGGACAATCATCTTGTTTATGGTCTTTTGTCGGATACAAGCCATTAAAAAATCATTGTAAACTCCGCCACCAGTAACCAATACAGAGGCATTTTCTTCGGAATTGATTTCATTTGAAATCTGTACAGCAATATGTTCCACAAAGGTTCTTAAAATATCTTTTGTTGAAAGTTTGAATGCATCAATCAAAGGAATTATTTCGGAGGTAACCCATTCCAAACCTAATGATTTTGGAGACTTTTTTCTATAGAATGGGAGTTTGTTCAATTCATTTAATAATTGTTGATGCACAAAGCCTTTAGAAGCCAGTTTCCCTCTATCATCATATTTCAAACCCAACTGATCCACGTAATAGTTCAAAACAATATTCACCGGACAGATATCATATGCGATACGAACATTGTTCCTATTGGTAGAAATATTGGCAAACCCTCCAAGATTTAAACAAAAATCGTAGTCAGAAAATAACAGCTCATCACCAATTGGCACCAAAGGCGCGCCTTGGCCACCAAGCTCCACATCTTCTACCCTAAAATCACACACCACTTTTTGACTTGTAAGTGCTGCTATTTTTGGCAGATTTCCAATTTGATAAGTCAAACTGTCTTCTGGTTGGTGCAATGCGGTATGCCCATGCGAACAGATTGCATCAAGATTTGAGATTTGGTGTTTTTGAATAAAAGAAGCAATTGAATTGCTCAAATATGCTGTATAATGTTCATCCAATTGTTTCAATATAGATAATGACATTGTTGTAAGATGTTTCAATTTTTGAATCCAATCTTCATTATATGGTATCGTTTCTGCCTCATGTATTTGAAACGTCCAATTGTTTTCTTTAGTAAAAGTTATATATGCTAAATCAATACCATCCAATGAGGTTCCTGACATGACACCTATTACGCTGTACTTGTTTTTTATCATATCTGTAAAATTACAAATCCATATTGAAAACTTCTACGAAAACGTTATCTTTGCAGTCAATTTTTATCATATCAACAATATAGTTACATTATGGATTTTACCCTTTCTGAAGAACACTTGATGATTCGCGATGCCGCTCGTGATTTTGCTCAAACCGAATTACTTCCTGGCGTTATAGAACGCGACAACAAACAAAAATTCCCCCAAGAACTTGTAAAAAAAATGGGGCAACTTGGCTTTATGGGAATTATGGTGGATCCAAAATATGGTGGAAGTGGGCTGGATACCATCTCGTATGTGTTGATTATGGAAGAATTGTCCAAAATTGATGCGTCGGCTTCTGTGATTGTTTCTGTCAACAATTCTTTGGTATGTTATGGGCTTGAAGAATTTGGTTCTGAAGAACAAAAACAAAAATATTTGACCAAATTGGCAACTGGAGAGTTTGTTGGGGCTTTTTGTTTAAGCGAACCGGAAGCAGGCAGCGATGCTACGTCTCAGCAAACAACTGCCATCGACAAAGGGGACCATTACATCATCAATGGAACCAAAAACTGGATTACAAGCGGTGGACGAGCCGATGTCTATTTGGTAATTGCACAAACTGACAAGCACAAAGGTTCACATGGCATCAATGTTTTTATTGTTGAAAAAGGAACGCCAGGATTTGATGTGGGTCCTAAAGAAGACAAATTGGGGATCAGAGGCAGTGACACGCACACACTTCAATTCAATGATGTGAAAGTCCCAAAAGAAAATAGAATAGGCGACGATGGTTCAGGCTTTCGTTTTGCCATGAAAACCCTTTCCGGTGGACGCATTGGGATTGCAGCACAAGCGCTAGGAATTGCTTCTGGTGCTTATGAATTGTCGTTGAAGTATTCTAAAGAACGTAAAGCCTTTGGAACAGAAATCTGTAACCACCAAGCGATTGCGTTTAAATTGGCTGACATGTATGTGGATATTGAAGCTTCGCGCCATTTGGTGATGAAGGCCGCTTGGGATAAAGACCAAGGCAACAACTATGATGTATCGAGTGCCATGGCAAAATTGTTTGCTTCAAAAACAGCGATGCAGCATACGGTTGAAGCTGTACAGATTCATGGAGGCAATGGATTTGTTAAAGAATACCACGTAGAGCGGATGATGCGTGATGCCAAAATCACCCAGATTTATGAAGGTACTTCCGAGATTCAGAAAATTGTGATTTCCAGAAATTTGATTAAAGCATAACCCGATTTTTATAATAAATTTGAAAAGCCTTATCGAATGTTTATTTCGATGAGGCTTTTTCTCAAGGTTTTGATTTCATGGAATTTTCCACAATTCGCATCTCGCCATACGTATATTTATCGTTTGTCTTTCTCTTTAAATCGGTCAAGCTATCGTACGAAATGGATTCCATGATTTCTTTTAATTCAATATATTTTTCTTCTGATATTAAATCCAAAATATCAGTCTCTCCCGAAGGAATGAATGATGATAAATGACCTTCAATGGTTTGACTGGTGAAACCCCGTTCTTTGGCTATGTCCAAAATGCTCATTCCATTTTTAAAAAGACGTAGCGAAATGGCTTTGGTGGATTCCTTTTGTTCTTTCTTTGCAGGCAATGATACTACTTTTTTAGACTTGAAGGGAATGTCATTTTCGTGATAATAATCGTTGATCACTTCTAAAATATCATTACCGTACTTTTTCAATCTACTTTTACCTATATCCCGGATTTTTCCCAATTGTGATGAATTGGTGGGCAATACCTCACACATTTCGAACAAGGCCTTTTGCGTAAATATTTGGTAATGCGCAACGTCATATTCTCCTGCCAATTGACTTCTCAATTCGCGAAGTCTTTCAAATAACACTGGATGCCCGGTTTTTGTACTGTATTCTTTCTTCCCTTTTGGTTTTGTCTCTTTTTCCCTTTCCTGAAAAATAGCGTTAGTCTTTAATTCTAAATATTTGATGGTAGAAAATCCTATTGTCAATCCGTTCAAACAACTCGTTTTAACCTCCAATAATTTTTCAAGCGTTTCCAAATGCTGGGAAATGTCCTTTTTTATGGTTTTATTGTCGGTTGAAAAAGTCAATTCATCCAGTGGTTTTTGAATAAATTTTAGCGTATGGGTTTTAAAATAGGCGACTGCTTTGATAAATCGTTGCTGTAATTCTTTATTTTGTTCTGGTTCCAGAACGACACTCATTTTTTGAAGTTGAGTTTTGAAACTTGAAGCTACCTTTAATAACTCAGCAATGCCATTATCTTTTAGCTGATTCAATGGCGTTAGAAAATTCCCTTCAATGCTAGTTTGGTTTTTATAATAAATATCAATAAGACGTTTAATGGGAAACATAAATTCATAATAATCAAACAATTCTTCAATGAGTTGAAGTTGATAGGCAATTCGTGATGTTTTTAAAACATCTTCATTTGGTTGATTTAACTCAGATTCTTTAGTAAACAATACAACATTTTGATTATTTATGATACTTTTATTGGTCACAGGACTTTTGAGGACAATTCCATCTAGAGTTCTGCACCTACTAAGTGCCACATAGGTCTGGCCGTGGGCAAACGCTTCCTCCGCATCAATTATAACATTTTCAAATGTAAGTCCTTGACTTTTATGAATTGTTATTGCCCAAGCCAATCGCAGTGGCATTTGCATAAAAGAACCAATCTTATTTTCAACAATTTCATTACTTTCTTTATGGATGGAATAATTGATGTTCTCCCATAGCTCAGGCGTCACATGGATGTCATCATCATCAGTTGGGCATCTTACAACAACTTCATTTTTTGAAAGTTCAATGATTGTTCCAATCTTACCATTGAAATACCTCTTTTCTATAGAATTATCATTTTTCACAAACATCACTTGGGCACCAACCTTGAGTTTCAAATTTTCATGTGTTGGATAGGAAAATTCTGGAAACTTACCCTCTATTCTAGCGTCATAATTTAGAGATTTAGAATTTATGATAGCCAATTGGGAATCATTGATGTTATCCGCTTTATAATTATGGGTTGTAAGAGTAATATAGTCATGATTACTGTGAACGCTAAAATTGGGCAAATAGCGTTTATTGAGAATTTCTGCTGATTGTTTGCTTAATATATTATTCCGCACTTCATTCAATATTTTAATGAATTCAGGATTATCCTGCCTATATATGTGCTTAAGTTCTATAGTTAAAGGATGGCATTGATGAAATGCTTTACTGCTGAAAAAAAAGCCGGTGGAATAATACGTTTTCAATAGTTTCCATTCATTATCTTTCACAATTGGAGACAACTGTTGCAAGTCGCCAATCATTAATACCTGGACACCTCCAAAAACCCTATTTCTATCTCTATGTCTTTTTAATACGCTGTCAATACCGTCCAACATATCTGCACGCACCATACTGATTTCATCAATGACCAACAAATCCAATGACTTGATGAGTTTAATTTTGGTAGAGCTAAATTTTTTCGAAAAACTATTCTGAAAGAGTGATGACGAATCTGGAATGATGGGACCAAAGGGCAACTGAAAAAAGGAGTGGATTGTAACGCCCTTTGCATTAATTGCCGCAACCCCTGTGGGAGCTACCACGATCATTCGCTTTAAGGAGTCCTTCTTCAAATTATGTAAGAATGTGGTTTTACCAGTGCCAGCCTTACCGGTCAAAAACACATTACGGTGCGTACTGTTTATGAATTTCCAGGCCAGTTCAATTTCAGGGTTATGCACGGTTGATTGTTGTTCAATTAATATTGTTCAATAAATATACTGAAAATAGCTTCACATATAAACAAAAAAAGCCCCCAACATTACTGTTGGGGGCTTCTGAAAAAGGCGACGACCTACTCTCCCACATAACTGCAG
>JBGTDZ010000280.1:0-4765 GCA_041748055.1 Aquaticitalea sp. | reverse complement strand
TTTTCAGGTAAATCGGCTGCCATTTGCAAAGGCGAATACATGGTGACATATAATGCCAACTGTTTTGCCAACGTGGTATGCACTTGTTCAGTTTTTGTCGGATCATAAACATTCATCTTTATTTCAAAAATCCCTGGGGTGTAATCCATTGGGCCACCTAATAATCTTGTGAATGGTAAGACTGTTTCATGGAAAGGAAGGTTCCCATTACTCCAAGCATTGAATTCGTTGCCACGTGCTGCTTCCGCTGCAATGTAGTTTGGATATGTTCTATGATAACCTGTTGGTCGTGTGCTTTCATGAGAATTGACCATCAACTGATTATCCGCCATGCGTTGCGCCACAAAGTTGAAATGATTGACCATGGTTTGTCCATCGTGATATTCGCCACGTGGAATAATTCTCCCGACATACCCAGATTTAACCGCTGGATAACCATACTTTTTCATCACATCCATACCTCTGTCCAAATGACGTTCATAATTGGCTGCCGAACCCGAAGTTTCGTGGTGCATAATCATTTTAACGCCTTTGGATTTGGCATAATTGGAAACTTCCTCTATATCAAAATCAACATATGGCGTCGTGAAATCGAAAACATCTTCCTTCCAGTTGCCAAACCAATCTTCCCAACCTACATTCCATCCTTCAACCAACACGCCATCAAAACTATGTTTTGCGGCAAAATCGATATATCGCTTTGTGTTTTCTGTCGTTGCTCCATGTTTTCCTGAGGGCAGCAATTCCTGTGTGAGCGAATTCTGTGCATTTTGGCTTCCGGCGTAGTCCCATGTGGATTTCCCAACATGCATTTCCCACCAGATACCAACATATTTCATAGGCTTTATCCATGAGGTGTCTTCAATTTTACTAGGTTCGTTGAGATTCAGAATCATTTTGGAACCCACAATATCACGAGCGTCATCGCTGACCATAATCGTTCTCCAAGGTGTTGTGGACGGAGTTCTCAAGTATGCTTTGTCGCCAATAGCATTCGGGACCAAGTTGGCTGTCAACTCGAAGTTTTTCGTATCCACATCCAAGTGCATCACTGGATAATTGATGACTGCTGCTTCAAAAATATTGATGTAAAGCCCCTCTTCTGATTTCATCATTAAGGGAGTTTGTACTCGGTAATTTCTCTTAATGGATTTTAGACCAATCCCATTTTCCATGTCGAGCTTGGAAATGTCTATTTGTGAAATTTTGGTTTCATTGAAATTGTATTCCTGGCTGTCATAATCTCCTGGAAGCCAAAATGTCTTGTGGTCTCCAATTAAATTAAATTCTGTAATTTCATCTGATATGACAAAATATTCCACTTTCTTATCCAAAGGAAATTCATATCTGAATGCCACACCTTCATCATACACTTTAAAAACGATATCCATTTTTTTATTGGATTCATTTTGTATCAGATGAAATGTCATTTGGTTGTAATGATTTCTAATGGAGGATTGTTCGCCTAAAACTGGGGACCAATTTTCATCAAATGTGCTTGATTCTGAATCTGCAATTGTGAAATTCCCATTCAAAGAGGTTCCGTCTTTTAGGGATACACCCATTTTACTCATTTTAATGACATCCCTTCCATTGTAAGTCACTTTGTAATTTGGCTCACCTTGGGAAGTCAATGCGAAGTCAACTACTATTTCTTTTGATGGCGATTGTATTTGTTGTGCGATGATAAGAGAGAATGAACAACAGAATACGATGAGGGTTAGCTTTTTCATTTTATCTATTTTAGTTGCAAAACCTGACAGGTTTGGGATTAATAATTTATTTTAATTCAAATTCTGCTTTCATTGTTGTATCTGAATTTGTACCAACAAAAACTTCAAAGGTTCCGGGTTCGGCAACGAAATCCAACTCGTAATTATAGAATTTTAGATCTTCCACGGACAATTTGAAGTTAACAGTTTTTGTTTCTCCTACTTTGATTTCAATTTTTTGGAATCCTTTCAATTCGCGAACAGGCCTTGTGACCGAGCCAACCACATCCCTAATGTATAATTGCACGACTTCTTTTCCATCGTAATTACCAGAATTGGTGACATCGACAGACACATCGACAGTTCCATTAAAATTGATTGAGTTGGCACTTAATCTCAAATTAGCATAATCGAATTTCGTATAACTCAAGCCATAACCAAAAGGATACAAGGGTTCATTCCTGACATCCAAATAATTAGATTTGAATTTCTCGAATTTACCTTCTTTATTGCCCAAAGGTCGTCCGGTGTTTTTATGGTTGTAGAAAATTGGCACTTGACCAACGTTCATCGGCCACGTTGCTGTTAGTTTTCCTGAAGGATTGACATCGCCAAATATTACGTCTGAAATAGCCAAACCTGCTTCACTTCCTGGAAACCATACATTCAATATGGCTGGTAAGTTTTCATTTTCTTCAACAATAGCTAATGGTCTTCCTGTAAATAAAACTAACACAACTGGTTTCCCTGTTTTCAATAAGGCATTCAATAAATCCTTTTGGACTTGAGGAATTTGAAGATTGGTGACACTGCTACTTTCACCACTTAATTCTGCAGTTTCGCCTAAGGCAGCAACAATCACATCAGACTTTAAAGCAATTTCAAGCGCTTCGTCCAGTAATTGTTTATCTGTTCTATCATCTCTTGGAATCGATTTGTCAAACATCGTTACACGATTCTCAAACTCCAAATCATAATCGACGTTACTCCCTTTTGCATATAATATTTTTGCTTTACTTCCCACAACGGTTTTAATACCATCTAAGAACGCATTTGAATTCTCTTGCTTTGTGGCAACAGACCAGGTTCCGGCCATATTGACATTCGTGTTCGCCAAAGGACCAATCAAAGCGATTGTTCCTGATTTTTTAAGAGGCAATATGTTGTTTTCATTTTTCAAAAGCACCATAGATTCAGATGCTACTTTTCGTGCAAATGCTCTATTTTCAGTTGTAAAAATATCTTTTTGAGGTCGATTAACGTCGCAGTACCTGTAAGGATCGTCAAATAATCCCAATTTGTATTTAGCCACTAAGATTCGTTTTACGGCAGCATCTACAGTTGCTTCTGAAACTTTTCCTTCTTGTACTGATTTTTGGAGAGTGTTCAGAAAACCACCACTTACCATGTCCATATCGCTACCCGCTTTCAACGCTTGGGCAGATACTTGCTGAAAATCACCTACTCCGTGATACATCATCTCTTCAATAGCTGTATAATCTGTGACCACAAAGCCGTTGAAACCCCATTCATCGCGTAATAAATCTGTAAGTAGCCATTTACTTCCTGTCGCTGGAATGCCGTCAATTTCGTTAAAAGATGCCATAACGGTTCCTACTCCTGCATCGATAGCTGCTTTGTAAGGTGGAAGGTATTCGTTATACATCCTTATTTTGCTCATATCCACCGTATTGTAATCACGGCCAGCTTCTGGAGCGCCATACAATGCAAAATGCTTAACGCAAGCTAACAACGTCGTATTGCTAGATAAATCGTCACCTTGATAGCCTTTGACCATGGCTTTAGCAATTTTACTACCCAGATATGGATCCTCACCAGAACCTTCGGAAACACGTCCCCATCTTGGGTCTCGAGAAATATCCACCATCGGAGAAAAGGTCCAGTTAATACCATCGGCACTGGCTTCCACCGCAGCCATTCGCGCTGTTTTTTCAATCATGTCCATATCCCAAGAGCTCGACAATCCCAATGGAATTGGGAATGTGGTTTCGTAACCATGGATAACATCCATCGCGAACAACAACGGAATTTTCAATCTGGTTTTTTCAACAGCTATTTTTTGGACGTCTCTAATTTTTCCGACTGATTTTATATTAAACAATCCTCCGACCTTTCCTTCTTCTATTTTTTTTGCAACGTCAGAACTTTTGGCTTGACCTGTGGTAATATCGCCAGAAGAGGGCAAATTGAGTTGACCCAGTTTTTCTTCTAGGGTCATCAATTTTATGATGGAATCGGCCTTTTGATCAAAGGATAGTTTTTTGACTACTTGAGTTTGTGCCTGAAATGAATTGCAAGATAAAAGGGCAGTTGCAATGGCACTTAAAATAATAGTTTTGATGGTAAATCGAATCATTGTTTCATATTAGAGTTAGATAAAAGCCATGGCAGCAGTTCAGGTTCGGCAAATGCAGAATCCCAACTGTTATGATTGTCCTTTGCATAAAGTGAAAAATTCGGTTTGCCTCCGTATTTGAGAATACCACCAACCATATCTACTGACGACTGCGGATTAACCACATCGTCCTTGGCGCCATGGAATATCCACATTGGCGTTGTTTTGGCGTAATTTTCTGCAGATTCTGGATTGCCTGCACCACAAATGGCAAAGGCGGCAGCAAACATTTCAGGTTTTCTATAAAGGATTTCAAAAGTACCCATTCCTCCCATTGACAAGCCTCCAGCATAAACTTGTGTTTTGTTGACATAAGATTTTGTCAACATCTCATCCATCAATTGCATAACCAATTTTAGTGAATTTGTGGGGGCTATATCTTTTGGGAAATTCAACTTAATCGGTTTGGTATTTCTGTCAATCATTGCATTTGCCCAATAATCATCTTGGGGACATTGCGGAAAAATTACTATTGCCGGAAATGAGTCCCTGTTTTTGATGAACAATTCACTTCCATGAGTTAATTGTCCTTCATTATCATCACCTCTTTCTCCTGCGCCATGCATAAATAACATCAAGGGGTAGGTTTTGGATTCGGAAAAATCCTTGGGAAGCATTAGTCGATATTTTAAGGTAT
>JBGTDZ010000279.1:0-5259 GCA_041748055.1 Aquaticitalea sp. | reverse complement strand
TGGGTATAATTTCAATGATAAGTTTTCCGCATATCTTTCGGCAAACAATCTATTAAATGTATATCCTGATGAAATTGATACAAAAGGAGATTTTGTAACAGATTTAGGGGGACGTTTTAAATATCCCTGGGAAGTAAGCCAATTTGGTTTTAATGGTACTACGATTAGTGCTGCAATAAACTTTAAATTTTAAAAGAATTAAAATTTTAAATTAAAAAGGCGACCAAATTATAGGTCGCCTTTTTTAATATTAATCAATATCCAATCGGACATTTGGTTCATTATCGAGTTCTTCATTAACGGACTTGATTTGTCTACGCAACCACATCTTGAATTTCATTGAAAGGAAAAACAAAATTGGTACTACAATCAAGGTTAAGAAGGTTGCAACGAATAAACCATAAATAACGGTCCAAGCCAATGGTCCCCAGAATACAACATTGTCTCCTCCCATATAAATGTTTGCATTGAAGTCCTTAAAAAGAGTAAAGAAATTGATGTTCAAACCTATTGCCAAAGGTACAAGGCCCAAAATCGTGGTAATTGCCGTCAAAAGTACAGGTCTTAAACGCGCTTTTCCTGCTCTGACAATACTTTCAAATAAATCTTCAGTTGTTAGGTAATCATCTGGTTCAAGGTCCAATTCAACTTTCTTTCTGTCAATCAATAATTGAGCATAATCGAGTAAGACCACACCATTATTTACTACAATTCCCGCGAGCGAAATGATACCCACCATCGTCATCATAATCACGAAAGAACTTCCAGTAATTACAATGCCTCCAAAAACTCCGATGAAACTCAAGAAAATAGCCAACATGATAATCGCTGGTTTTGATACCGAGTTAAATTGGAAAATCAAGATAAAAAATATCAGTCCAAGCCCTATGAAAAATGCACCCATAAGAAATGCCATTTGTTTATTCTGCTCTTCAATCTGACCTGTGTAATCGATTTTGATATTATCAGGCAAGTCTTCATAGCTCTTCATCTCATTCTGAATTTGAGATACAATTGCTCCAGCATCTGTATAACCAGGCGCCAATGCAGAATATACGGTGACCACTCGTTTGGTCCATCTGTGCTTAATGGCACTAAATCCAGAGTTGTTTTCAAATTTAACCAAAGTTGATAATGGAATATCTTTTAACTTGCCGGTGTTATCCCTAAAAGTGATGTTCTGATTGAATAGTGCACTGGTATTATATCGATTCTGTTCATTAAAGCGCACATAAATATCATAATCCTCACCATCTTCTTTGTAAACACCAGCTTTTGCCCCAAAAATGGAATTACGTAGTTGTTGTCCAACTTGTGCAGCACTTACACCCAATTCTCCCGCTTTTTCCCTGTCCACACTAACACGCATGGTAGGTTTGTCTTTATTTACGTCAATCTTTAATTCTGAAATACCTGAGATATTAGTGTTGTTGATGAATTCACGCATCTTTTCTGCGGTTACGATTAATTCATTATAATCATCCCCTTCAATTTCAATATTGATTGGCGCACCAGCAGGTGGTCCGTTGGCGTCTTTTTCGACCGAAATCAAAACACCAGGATAGATCCCGACCAATGCATTTTGTACTTTTTCCAAGAGTACACTACTATCTTCTCCTTCACGAAATTTATACTCTCTCATCGATGCGGTAATTTTTGCCTTATGAGGCATTTCGGCGGCAGAACCAGCATCTGTTTGAGGATTTCCAGCACCTTCACCCACTTGTGACACGGCACTTTCTACAAGAAAGTTGAAATTGCCTTTTTTGTATTGCGAGTCATCCAATGTTTTATAAACAATTTTCTCGATTTCTTTGGTGATAGCATTGGTTTTTTCGATGGCAGTACCTTCGGGATATTCGATATAGACGATGATCTGGTTAGGGGTATTTTCCGGGAAAAATTCAACAGAAGTTCTTTGAGTAGCCAAGGACGCTCCAAACGCCACAAACGCCACGATAAGTAAAACGAAAGTTCCGATAGTTAAGAATATTGGTTTTCTTCCTGAAAGCGCACTACGTAACTGATGCTCATACCAATTTTCAAGTTTTACTAAAGTGACCGTTTGAAAATTGTTGGCCCATTTTCTTAAAAATAGACGGTACACCCAAAGCATAACAGCTGTAAAAATCATTAAGGTTCCAAGCGCTCTGTATTCACCTGCCACAAAAAATACTATGATACCAATAAGAGCCATGACGCTCGTTGTGATAATAATACGCTTTACAGGCATATCCTTGTCTTCAATACTCATGAATTGAGATACCAAAACCGAATTAAAAAATATAGCCACAAACAATGAAGAACCTAATACAATTGACAATGTAATCGGTAAAATTTTCATGAATTCTCCCATAATGCCTGGCCAAAGCCCTAACGGGATGAATGCAGCAACGGTGGTAGCTGTTGAAATTATGATTGGAAAGGCAATTTCGCCAATCCCTTTTTTCGCTGCTTCCAGTTTACCCATACCCTCGTCTTCCATCAAGCGATAGACATTTTCCACAACGACAATACCGTTGTCCACGAGCATTCCAAGTCCCATAATCAAACCGAAAAGCACCATTGTGTTTAGACTATAGCCGAAGAAATTTAAAATCATCAGCGACATCAGCATGGACATTGGAATTGCAAATCCGACAAAAATGGCATTCTTGAATCCTAAAAAGAACATCAGAACTGTTACCACCAGAATAACTCCAAAGATGATATTGTTCACCAAATCATCTACTTGACCAATGGTTACTGAAGATTGGTCATTGGTAATGGTCACTTTCAAATCTTTTGGAAACTCATTTTTAATGGCATCTTCAACAATAATGCGAATCTGTTCAACCGCTGCTACCATGTTTTTACCCACTCGCTTTTTCACGTCGAGCATCACCACAGGGTCTCCATATTCTCGGGCAAAGGTGGTTTTGTCTTCTTCGGAAAAAGCAACTGTTGCTACATCTTTCAGATAAATTGCATTGCCATCTTCTGATTTTACGACAAAATTTTCAAGTTCTGATGGCGATTCAATTTCACCAAGAATTCTAATAGTTCGACGTTGACCGCTGGCAATCAAATTTCCGGCAGACATAGTCATGTTGCCATCATTGATAGCGCCAATGATGTCATTAAAAGTGACTTCAGAAGCCATCATTTTATAAATATCTACCGCAACTTCTACTTCCTTATCTTGTGCACCTCGAATATCCGCTTTTTTGATTTCGATTAAATTTTCAATATCATCTTGCAGGGACTCTGCAAATTCTTTTAGTCTTTCAATAGGATAATCACCAGAAATATTAATGTTTAAAATTGGCATTTCTTCCGAAAGGCTCAACTCAAATACATCTGGTTCTACTTTGGCACCATTGAAGGTTGGCCAATCTTCACTTGCCGTTTCACCATCAATTTCGTCTTTTACTTTCTGTTTGGCCTGTTCAACGGTAACTCCTTCGTCAAACTCTACAACGACCATGGAATAATCCTCTTGAGAAGTAGAGGTAATATCGACTACGTTACTGACGGTTTTAAGCTTGTCCTCAACAGGGTCTGTGATGAGTTTTTCAATATCTTCTGCCGTATTTCCTGGGTAAACAGTACTGATATAAATTTTAGTTTCATTGACTTCAGGAAAATTTTCACGAGGCATATTAAAAAATGCAGCAATTCCCAAATAGAAAATCACCAATATCAATACATACATTGTGGTCTTATTGTTGATGGCCCACGACGACCAACCAAACTCTTTATGAACCTCCTTTTTCTTACTTGTCATTATTTTTGGATTCAATGGTTAGTACTTTTACGGTTTGTCCATCTCTTACACTTCTTGCGCCTTCTTGGATTATTTCCGCACCATCTTCGATCCCTTCGAGTACTTCGATGACGTCGCCTTGTGTTTTCCCTGTTTTGATGATAACTTTATTTGCAACACCCTCACCTTCTGCATTTTTATCTTTGACAACATATACATATTGCTCTCCTTCTGCATTTTCAGAAATGATACTTTGTGGCACTAGCAGTGCTTTTTCGCTGGTGTAATCGTTGATTTTTAACCTTGCAGTTAAATTCGGTTTGATGGATTTTTCTTTGTTTGGAACTGCAACTTCTACTTTAAAGGTTCTGTTGGCAGGATTAATAAAATCGCTTGCTTGACGTACTTTGGTATCAATTGTTTTACCTAAAATAGGAAATTCAACCTGCACACTTTTACCTGCGGTAACATCGGCGACGTAACGTTCTGGTACTTCAGTCTCGATGTACATGTCATCAAGATTAACGATGCGCATCAATTGTGTTTGACCAGCCGCAACGACGCTTCCTTGTTCGGTTATAACATCGTCTATTGTTCCAGAGAAAGGCGCTCTAACTGTTGTTTTTGCTAATTGTTGTTTCAATTGATTGACAGCTTCATTTTGTGATTCGTATGACGATTTTGCTTGAAGGTATTGGATTTCGCTTCCAATTTTTTGGTCCCAAAGACGTTTTTGACGCTCAAACGTCGTTTTAGCCAAATCAGACTGAATCTGTAATTGTGCCAGTTGCTGACCCAAACCGCCATCGTCAATTTTTGCCAGTACTTGTCCTTTAGAAACTTTTTGACCTTCCTTGACATAGACCATGGTAAGGATTCCATTATATTCTGGTGTAATGACCAACAAGTTTTTGGTGGTCACATTGCCTTGAAGTTCCAACATATGGATGAACTGCTCATGAGCGGCCTTAAAAGTCGTGATCAATGGAATATTTTTGGTTGTATCCAATTCCGTGATTTTCTCATCCAATCGTTTGATTTTTTCGTGAAGTGCATCTTGCTCGTTCACCAATTCAGAGCGTTTTTTACGGATGGTTTCGAGATTATTACTTTCCAAAGCTTTTTCGACGGTATTTTTTTGGTCGCCTCCGCAGGACGTTAGGATAAATGCGATGGTAAGTATTGATAATATATGTTTCATAATAGTTAGATTGTTGATTGATTAATTGAGTTGTACTGTATTTAGCGCTGTTTCTAAAGCCGCTTTTTTATTGATAACATCAAGCATGGCTTGTAAAAATTCCTGCTGCGCCATATATAATTGTGTCTGTGCTTGTCGCAGTTCAAAACTTGAAGAGATGCCTTCAAAAAATTTTGTTTGGTTTTTGTTTTCGATACGCTCGGCCAATTTTAAATTCTCTTTTTTATTTTCATAATCTTCAATGGCGAATTGATAGTCACTTTTAGCTGATGCAATCTGAAATTGAATTTTCTGCTCCGTATCTATTAAATCG
>JBGTDZ010000278.1:0-9164 GCA_041748055.1 Aquaticitalea sp. | reverse complement strand
TAATGTTACACGGCTCATTGTCGTTTCGCCAATATAATTCATGGCTAGGGCAACCGCCGTTACTCCAGTACCGCAAGATAAGGTTTCATCCTCTACACCACGCTCGTATGTGCGCACCAAAAAGGAATCATCATTTAGCTTCTTCACAAAGTTAACATTACTTCCATCTTTAAAATAAGGTGCTCCATAACGAATTTTGCTTCCTGCTGCTTTGACATCAAGAAATTCCAAATCAGGCGCCATTTGCACGTGATGTGGAGAACCAGTATTCAAAAACAAATGGTGTTCATGTTTTTGAACTATAGGGACATCCTGCATCTGAAGTTTCACTACATCTTCTTCAATGATGGAATGATGTATACCATCAATTGCCTCAAAGGTTGCGCTATCAGTGATGATGCCTAAAAAGTTCGCAAATGCCGTGATGCACCTTCCTCCATTACCGCACATGCTACTTTCGTTACCATCTGCATTATAATATACCATTTTAAAGTCGACCTCCGGATGGTTTTCCAACAGTATCAAACCATCAGCACCAACGCCAAAATGTCTATTGCATATCTGTGCTATCAGATTGGTATCGTTTTTGTCAAAGAAATCCTGACGATTGTCAATCATCACAAAATCATTGCCTGTTCCTTGGTATTTATAAAATTTAATGTCCATATGCGATGGCAAATATAAGAATATTCCATTGCTTTTTCGTTTGTTAAACGGACGTTAAAGTTGACGTTAAAAATAGTTAAACCTATATGGAACATTCAATAAAAATTTAATTTTAATCGTTATCTAAAAACATAAATTCTTAACCTAAATTTCAAATGAAAAAGATTTTAACCTTACTATTCGTATCCGTACTTGGTGGAATCATTACCTTATCCGCCTATAAGTTGTTTCTAGAAAAAGACACTAATTTTTTTGTGTCTTCCAATGATTCAAAACCGACATTTATTCCAACAAACAACACAACATCAAATTTACTTTACAATGCTGAGGCTGTTGATTTCACCCAAGCAGCAGAAAATGCGGTACATGCTGTGGTCCACGTGCAAAACACAACCATTGGTCAAAATGGCCCTGTAACCATGCAAGATTTATTTTATGGACGTAGTCAACCCCGTACACAAATTGGTACCGGAAGTGGCGTTATTATTTCACCAGATGGTTATATTATAACCAACAATCATGTGATCAATGGTACGCAAGATTTGTCCATTACCTTAAATGACAACAAAATTTATAAAGCCAAATTGATAGGCACCGACGAAAAGACAGACATAGCGCTTTTGAAAATTGATGCTGATGAAGAATTACCTTATGCAACATTCGGAGATTCCGACCAAGCGAGAGTTGGGGAATGGGTGCTAGCAGTGGGCAATCCATTTAATCTGACTTCTACAGTAACAGCGGGAATTATCAGTGCAAAGTCACGAGATCTTTCGGGGATAAACTCCCAATCGTTTATTCAGACAGATGCTGCCGTAAATCCAGGGAACTCTGGAGGTGCACTTGTAAATATTTATGGCGATTTAATTGGCATTAATACTGCCATCACTTCACAAACTGGTTCCTATATTGGATATTCATTTGCAGTTCCCAGTAATATCGCAAGAAAAGTTGTAGAGGATATTATGGAGTTTGGAAATGTACAGACAGGTATTTTAGGTGTCAATATTTTAAATAGAAATTCAAAATATGCTTTAGAAAACGGTTTGAATGAAATAGACGGTGTTTATGTCAGTGAAATCGAGGAAAACTCTGGTGCGGCAAAAGCTGGTCTAAAAAATGGTGATATCATTAAAAAAATAGACAACATCAAAATCTCCAAATTTTCAGATTTGAGTGGATATTTGAGCACCAAACGTCCCCGTGATGTTGTGAACGTAACTATAAACCGTGAAGGAAATATAAAATCGATCCCTGTGACGCTTTCAAAAAGCGAAATTGCCACAGTAGAATATTTGGATATGCAGCTAAAAAACATTCCTAAACAAGCTAAGGAAAAATACAATATAGACTATGGCGTATTGGTTATTAAAAATGACAACTATTCTCTGTATAAAAATTTAGGGATCAATTCGGGTTATGTTATCACAGAAATCAACGATCAAAAAATCACTTCAGTGGAGGATATTTCCAAATTACAACAAAGATATGGTGATAAAATCAGCAAAATAAGTGTCATCAATACGAATGGCCAAAAGGAAAGTTTTATTTTTAAATAAATATGCCATATAAATAAAGCACCCTTCAAATCATAAATTGAAGGGTTTTTTATTTTCATAAAACGCCACGAAAACGTTTGAATTATGCTATTTTTGCAAAAATTTTAAAACAACAATAAACTAAACAATATGGGTTTGAACGGAATTTATGAAAAAGAATTGGCCTTCCAAGCCGACAGAAGACGTGCTTCAGTAGAATTTATCAAAATCATAAGCGATCTTTGGTATGATAAATCCATTGAGCTGGTACTTTTTAGAAACCAACTGATTGACAAAAATGTCAGTCAAATTTTAAACCTGCATGAATATGCCTGCGAATTTGTTGGGAAACCAATTTCGATTTTCGATTCTGTAGAAATTGCTCAAGCCATCAAACAATTGGACATTCCTCCTGCCAAATTGGATATTGGAAAACTGACTTATGAGTATCATCTGGAAGATCAAAAATATAGCAACGCTATTGCTTTTGTCGCTGATAAGTTAAAAGGAGCCAGAAAATACGAAGCCATTAAACCAAAAGATGTCGTCTTGTATGGTTTTGGAAGAATCGGTCGTTTGGTAGCTAGGGAGTTGATGACCAAAACAGGTAAAGGAAGCCAAATGCGTTTAAGGGCAATTGTGACTCGAGGAAAAATTGACCAATCAGTTTTGGAAAAAAGAGCATCCTTATTACAAAATGATTCTGTTCATGGTGATTTTTCAGGAACAGTCGTAGCCGATTTAAAGAACAGTGCTTTAATCATCAATGGAACAACGGTCAACATCATTTCTGCAAATAATCCTGAGGATATTGATTACACAAAATATGGTATCAAGGATGCCTTGGTAATAGATAACACTGGTGTTTTTAGAGATAAGGAAGCATTGGCAAGACATCTTTCATCAAAAGGCGTATCAAAAGTGCTTTTGACCGCGCCAGGCAAAGGCGTCCCGAATATAGTGCATGGTGTGAACCATTTGGACTACGACCCTGACAAGGTTGATATTTTCTCTGCTGCTTCTTGTACCACGAATGCCATAACCCCTGTCTTAAAAGCGATAGAAGATACTCTTGGTGTAAAACATGGGCATATCGAAACCATTCACGCCTATACAAACGACCAAAATTTGGTTGACAATTATCATAACAAATACCGGCGTGGTCGTGCGGCTGGCCTGAACATGGTCATTACAGAAACAGGGGCTGGCAGTGCAGTGACCAAAGCGCTCCCTTCAATGGATGGAAAATTGACATCAAACGCCATTAGGGTTCCAGTACCGAACGGTTCTTTGGCCATTTTGAATTTAGAACTGGAAAAACAAACCTCATTGGAAGGTATCAATGAAATCATGAAAAAATATGCACTGGTAGGCAATTTAGTCGAGCAAATCAAATATGAACTCAGTGACGAATTGGTATCCAGCGATATTGTAGGAGTTTCTGCCCCCGCTATTTATGACAGCAAGGCAACCATCGTTAGAGCCGACGGAAAAAACGCACTCCTATACATATGGTATGACAATGAATATGGTTATAGCCACCAAGTTATAAGATTGGCAAAATATATTTCTAAAGTTAGACGTTATACCTATTATTAAATAAAAACATCCAATATTACACGACATTCGTATATAAAAATAGCCTTACTTATGTGAGGCTATTTGTTTAAATTGAAACATTTAATAATTATTATTTCTTATCTTGTTCAAAATTAACCAACTCTAAAAAAATATTCAATGCATTCCATTAAAACCTTATTTGTTGTTCTTTTTTCCTTGCTGTTGTTTTCCAATGTTTATGCACAAGAAAAAACAAGTGAAACAGATGAAGACAAACTTTCCTTAACAGAAGGAACTATTGAAAACCAATTTGAATATGTAATCCAAAAATCCTTTAATTATCAAGATTACAAAAATGTAAAGAAATCTTGGCTTTATGATTTGAAAGCTCACACCCTTGATTCGCTAAAAGCCATTCAAAATGACTTGACCAATTCCCAAAAGAGTGTTGACAGTTTGGTGCAGGAAATAGCTTCACTTAAAACAAACCTTTCAGATACCAAATTAAATTTGAGAACTACAAATGAACAAAAGGACAATATGGCCTTGTTCGGTATCCCAACCAGTAAATCTAATTATAGTATTATTATGTGGAGCATCATCGGTATTTTGTTGGTGCTGGTGCTTCTTTTCATATATAAATTTAGAAACAGCAATACCCTAACCAAACAATCACAAAAAACATTATCGGACACAGAACTGGAATTTGAAGAACATAGACGCAATGCTCTCGAAAGAGAACAAATAGTACGTCGCCAGCTTCAGGACGAACTTAATAAGCAAAAGAAAAGTAAATAGTAAATCCCTATAAATCCGTAAAATGTTTACGGATTTTTTTTCAAAGACAGCCAACAGCTACTGCTCACAAAATTCTTTTTATCATCTTTGTAGTAAAGAATATTGCACAATGCGAATTGATATTATCACAGTTTTACCTGAACTTTTAAAAAGCCCATTTGAGGCTTCTATTTTAAAACGAGCAATTGACGCCAATTTGGTCAATATCCATTTTCACAATCTAAGGGATTATACTTCGGACAGATATAAATCTGTTGATGACACTCAATTTGGTGGTGGGGCAGGAATGGTGATGATGATTGAGCCTATTGATAAATGCATTACCTATTTGCAATCAGAACGCAATTATGATGAAGTCATTTATATGACCCCAGATGGAGAAACCTTAAAACAAGGCATTGCGAATCATCTCTCCCTAAAGGAAAATATCATCATTCTCTGTGGCCATTACAAAGGTGTGGACCAGCGGGTAAGGGATATGTTCATCACAAGTGAAATTTCCATTGGGGATTACGTATTATCTGGTGGCGAACTTGGTGCAGCCGTACTTTGCGACGCAATCATACGATTGATTCCTGGAGTTCTAGGTAATGAGACTTCTGCCCTAACCGATTCATTTCAAGATAATTTATTGGCTCCACCCATTTACACCAAGCCAAGAGACTATAAAGGATTGAAAGTCCCTGAAGTATTGTTCAGTGGCAATTTCCCGAAAATTGAAAAATGGCGCGAAGAGGAAGCTTATTTGAGGACAAAAGAAAGACGACCTGATTTACTGGAGTAATACAAGTCTCTACATTAGGCATAACAGTGTACATTCTTATATTATGTTATCATAAAATTTGCGGTTCATCATCTCAGATTTCAATCGCAAATAGTAAAATATTTTACCTTATTAATTGTTAATTATCAATTATTGATTACTTTTGCATCCAATTTCTGGTTAACCTCTGGCGAAGTACGTGGATGTTGATTGGAATGAATCTTAAAATATAAAAGAAATGAATTCTTTAGTAAAATTTGTACAAGATGAATTTGTAGAAAAAAAGGAAATTCCAAATTTTGGAGCTGGTGACACTATTACGGTTTATTACGAAATACGGGAAGGCGACAAAAAACGTACCCAGTTCTTTAAAGGTGTTGTATTGCAGCGTAAAGGGACAGGAAGTTCAGAAACTTTTACAATCCGTAAAATGTCAGGAACTATAGGTGTGGAACGTATTTTCCCAGTAAATCTTCCAGCACTTCAAAAAATAGAGGTCAACAAAAAAGGAAAAGTGAGACGTTCAAGGATATACTACTTCAGAGGTCTTACTGGTAAAAAAGCAAGAATCAAGGAAAAAAGAGACTAAGATTTCAATTTCAAAACCATATAAAGCCCTGAAAGTCAGGGCTTTTTTAGTTTATTAACTATTGTTAATAAATACAGTTGATAACACGTTGAAAACTAAAATGCTAAAAGATGTTGGAAATGATGGAAACTTTTGTAAATTAGTAAAACGATTTAGCAACATCCTTAGGGTTGTTTTCAGCGTCGAAAATTGAATTAATGCTAAACCGTATGAAGTAACGTTCTTTATAAGTTGTTTTTTGAGGTTTTTGTAGTGTCACGTGTATGCGTGAAGAACGTAAAAGCCATGATATCCTAAAAAGTGTTAGATGTTTAGGCAGCTAATAACTGAGAGGATTGAAAGTTTCCAAAGAGGTCAGCAGCGAAAGCAAACGGCAAGGTAGGAAGCAATGTTTTGGAAGTTGCAATTTGCGCAAGCAAAGTGCAAAAGATAGAACATCAAAAAAAACATCTAACTGAAACATAGCATAGCATGTCAATACATTTTGAAAGTTATGAAGTGTTTCATTGAAATAGTGAAATTTGATTGAAAAAGACGATGTAGGACGCAAGTTCTTATCGGCTGAGGTAACAGCAATGTTACATAGATCATAAAGTAACTGTTTCGAAAAAGCCATGTCAAAGTAGTCTAACTACAGTGATATGGCTTTTGTATTTTAAACAAGTCAAATTTTAAACTTCACTCAGTTTGACTTTTAACTACAAGTCATAAAACCATATTCATCAATTTTACATTTAAGAAAACGAATTTGATTAATTGTAGTAATATCAATTCTATTAAATGTCATAGTCGTTCGATAAATCAGGTAGAAAAGAATGAGGATTCACAGGTGGCCTATTAAAAAAATATTCCTAATCAATATTTCAATTATTGTAAGGCGTATTCAAGATAGTCATTGTTGAATAGACCTTTTCACCTTCAATAACTGTCAACCTCAATCGATATGTTTCATAATTTTCAGGAATGTCCAGAAGCAATGCTGGTTCATCTCCCACCTCTTTTATAGTGATAAAGTCGCCATACGGATCACATTTTACCAATGCCCATTCCAATTTTAAGTTATCCTTCGTTTCAATTTGAATCCACCCTTGTTTGGAATCAAAAATCATGGCATAGTAATAAACGGGATTCTCTTGATCAATCAACACGAGTGTCTTTAAAATCTTGATAGGACTTTCAATTGGCTTTTCTCTAATCGTATTCAACAAATTTCCAAGTTCGAAATACGTGGATTTATATCGCCCTTTTCTATCCACCAACCCATCAAATGTCATTTTATCAATTCTATGCTGATCTTGCCAATTGGTAATATAAAATGGTTTCTGTGATGCAACAGCCTCCAATTTATCCAGCATCACAACAGAAATATCATTTATGACATACGGTATCTTCCAATTTTGAAGTTCGTCTATGTGTTTTATAGATTCAATATCATTATTAACAATCAATCCTATGGCATCTATCCCTGCTAGATTTTCAAACACCCATTTAGCAAAGTAAATACCTTTGCTGTTTAAATTTAAATCTATGATAATGGGCCGTTTGGCATCCAAGCTCTTAATTTCTGATGTAAGTTGTTGCAACCATATTAAGTATGCATTTACTTGGTGAGTATACATGGGCTCGTTAAACTGAGATTGATATTCAAAAAATATATCATTCTGAATATTCCAGGAAACAATGTTTTGGTGACCCTTGTGCTTTTTTACCAATTCAACAATATGATTCTTTAACACCAATGCTGAAATTGAATCCTTAGCAAAATTTATTGATTCTGGAATCCAAAATCCAAATGATAGATTTATATCAAATTCATCAGATAGATTGATCACGTTATAATCATAGGTCTGATTGGAGGTGTATTTTATAGTATTCAATCCTAACTTTCTAATCTTTTTGAAGTTTTTCACTAAATTGTTTCGGGTCAGAACTTCATAATCTTGATTCCAGTCTTGTCCGTTTTTTAGATTTACCCCTCTAATGTTTTTTAATTCATTTAAAGTTCTTCTATTCTTTTTTTTCTCTGACCTCACATTTGGCATTGATTTAAATAAATAAGATGGAACGGGTTCTGTTTTGAAATTGAAATTGCTTAATTGTGTACTATCTATGTTCCAATTCAAATATTCGGAGCCTTGTGTGCCATCTGGCATATTATTATCAAAACTTGAATTGAAATAAATTACGGCATTGATTTCACTAAATTCATCGACCATACTTTTAAATGCAAGTTCTAACCATTTGTTCTGATGTTGGCCATCACTTAAGGTTGCCAATTCTGATATCATTACTGGAAAATTTCCTAATCTTTTTATTTCTAAATGAAATGGACGGTATAAGCTCTCAAATTCATACCATTTTTCGGGTTGATTGTGTTTAGCGTAATTTAAAATATTCGCACTTACCCAATCGACATAAGTTCCACCAGGAAAAAAATCATAAACATTCTCAGCTTTCCAAGGATTGTAAACCCATATAACATTATCAGCACCCATCTGTTCAAAAATTTCCCAAGTACGGATCCAAGCTTTTATAAATTGTTCGGGGGCAATTTCGCGACTGTCATACCAAGGATAAAATGGATTATCAAACTCATGGGCAAATCTTAAAAATAGTGGCTTTTCTAAATTTTTTATTTGAGAAGCAAAGCGTTTGATGTAATCATCAAAATAACCACTGATAATTAAATCGAACACATGTTTATCAACCAGATCTTTGTCAAATGTATTGAGCCAGGGTTCCCATGTAATCATTGGAATGGCATCTCTACCATATACTTTTTTAAGTTCGGATTCAGATAAATTGGCCTCAATGGATTTGTCCCAAGGAATGTAAAAGGATACAATATCGATTTTTTGATCTATGAGTTGTGAAAAATCATTCACCATCTCCAAGTTACTTTTGCCATCATCCAGTGCCGGCGCAAATACGCCCACATATTTAATGGGCGTAACAATGGGCACTTCAAATACCAATCCTTCAGATTTTATTTGTTGCTTCTTAAAATTTAAATAACCGCATGTCAAAAGGACAAATGCGAGAACTATAAAGGCTGTTTTTTGCCAAATTGAAAAGATAGATTTTTGAAATCGGGTTTCCGTATTGAATTTATAAATCGAAATTTGCGTGTCTCGATTTTCAGAATTGTAAAATTGATAAGCAAAATGAAGTGTATAAAACATGATCGTAGCATTCCAAAGCGCAAAACCAGACATGAATATCGAAAACGGTGTGAAATCTCGAAAAAGCC
>JBGTDZ010000277.1:0-12533 GCA_041748055.1 Aquaticitalea sp. | reverse complement strand
AAAGATTTGCCGAAGGCAGCCGGAAATTTTCATCTCAATATTTTCCTTTTGGAGCTGGCCCCCGAAAGTGTATTGGAAACAATTTTGCAATGTTCGAAATGATTTTGGCTGTTACTGAAATGATCCGGAACTATAAGGTGCATCCGGAATTTGATAAAATTGAAATCACCCCATTGATTACATTAAAACCAAGAAATGCTTTTTTACGATTTGAAAAAAGAAAACTGTGATTGAAAACAAATCTAAATACAGCACAATAATTAAGGCGGAAGCCAAGCGTCTAGGGTTCATCTCCTGCGGCATAAGCAAGGCTCAATTTCTTGAAGAAGAAGCACCACGACTTGAAATCTGGTTAAACAAAAAGATGAATGGCGAAATGCAGTATATGGAAAACCATTTTGACAAGCGATTGGATCCAACAAAATTGGTCGAAGGTTCAAAAAGTGTTATTTCTCTTTTGCTAAATTATTATCCAGAAGAAACTCACAATCACAACAGCTTTAAGCTGTCCAAATACGCTTACGGAAATGACTATCATTTCTTCATCAAAGACAAACTCAAATCATTTTTAAATTACATTCAAGAAGAAATTGGCGACGTTCATGGACGCGCCTTTGTCGATTCGGCGCCAGTTTTAGATAAAGCTTGGGCAGCCAAATCTGGTCTGGGATGGATTGGTAAACATAGCAATCTCTTGACGCAAAAAGTTGGCTCATTTTATTTTATTGCAGAATTGATTATCGATTTAGATTTGGAATACGATTTACCCACAACCGACCATTGCGGCACCTGCACCAAATGTATTGATGCCTGCCCAACCCAGGCCATTACCGAACCTTATGTTGTGGATGGCAGCAAATGCATCTCCTATTTTACGATTGAATTGAAAGACAAAATCCCAACTGAATTCAAAGGTAAGTTTGACGATTGGATGTTCGGTTGTGATATTTGCCAAGACGTATGTCCATGGAATCGTTTTTCGAAAGCACACAATGAACCATTGTTCAACCCGCATCCAGATTTATTGTCCATGACCAAAAAAGATTGGGTAGAAATTACAGAAGACATTTTCAAGGAAATATTTAAAGATTCAGCTGTAATGCGTACTAAATTTGAAGGGTTGAAACGGAATATTCAGTTTATTAAAGATTAAAAACCCGCACCTCACCCTAATTAAACCATATAGGCGTCGGTTTGCCCAGCTCAAAACTTTGAAATCCAAAATCTTCAGTGGAAAATGAATTGGTATCGATTATATGGTTCCCGTTCCCGGGAATCGATGGATAATAGGCCAATGAAAATTGGAATGAACTGAACACCAAGAAGTCATTCCTAACAATAAATCCAATGCCAAATGAAGAATACACTTTACTTTTCATAATACTCTCACCTTCATTGCCCAACAATGCAGACGTAAAATTTAAGTAGGGATTCAATCGAAAACCCAAAACTTGCCATGGTGAATAAAATTGCGTCTGGGACGACAATACAAACTTTTTGGTTCCATAAAGATTGCTTGAAAAACCTGGGATACCTGCACTGTTCTCACGTTGGTCCTGATTCCCATAGACCTCTTGAAACCGATTGTTCTCATCAATGGTCAATCGGTCACCAATGGAATTTAACCTACTGGTGCCAATTAAGAGCTGTGGTTTAACAAACTGGCGCATTTTCCATTTATCGCCAAGATTAATTAAATTCGTGAAATAATTGGCCTGAAAAGAATAAGCAGTTTGTTCTGTCCGTCCATTGTCCAGAAATGTGCCATATTCGAAATTGGTACTCAGAAATCCCCAACTGAAATAATTGCCATGAGAAACTTTAGCACCGATATAAGGTCTATTTTTTTTATTTTTATGCTGTATTCCTCCAGTAATTGAATAGATGGTGCCCACAGGAACATCTTCTATAATACCATCTTGAAAAATATATGAATCCTGTATAAATTGCCTGGAGGAGATACCCAAGCTTCCCATATAAAAAGTTTCATTGGAAAAATAATTGATACTGTCAAATACAGCACTTGGAGCCTCCTTAAAATCCAAGTTTAACAGCCGAACAGAACTAATAAGATTGGTAGTCCGTTCCTTTTCAGAGGTTCCTTCAAATATTCTATAGGAATGCCCTAGCCAAAAATCGTACGACTGGAATTTAAAGTTTTCCTCAATCGCTGTCAAATCATCGTTCAAAAAAGCTTCTCTTCTAAATAGTTCATCCAATGAAATGCCGCCTGCCCACCTGGTAAGTGGGGAATAAAATGGTCTATTTACATTTAAATATTTGTTATAATAACCTCTCAAATTATAGTTATATCCGATAGTAGTGTTGATGAAAGTGTTTTTAAAGTTGGGCATGTAATATCTTAGATTATAGCCATTCCTGCCATCGTCCAATCGGTTGGTGATACCACCTTCAAACTGATGGCCAAATCCCAAAAAATTGCGATCCCTTAATTTCAAGGTGTTTTGGGTAGTTGAAATATCCACTTTGGGTATCAAACTCCAAGAATCCAGCACATTGACATTAACGTCCACGGAATCTTTTGAGCTGTTCACATTTTTAACTGTGATTTCAACACTTCTAATAAAATTCTGCGATCGCAGTAAACGCGCAGATTCATCCACCTCCAAAATATCCAATGGCAAGTTCTCTTTGAGAAGGAGAAAATCTCGAATAGTAAATTTCTTAGTGCGAATGTGAATATTATTGCCTGTTTTTTCCAGCCAACTATTGGCAGTCTCCGTAGAATCAGTAAAGGAAAAACCAAACGGATCATGCGATTGGATGTTAATGTTCCTGATGATCTTTCCCTCAAAAGGTTTCAAATTTTGTTTTGTTCGCGCCTTAGTTTGCTTGGTAGGTTTTTTATTCGTGGATTTAAATATCAGTTTATGCAGAAATTTGGTTGATTTCCTTCTTTTTGAATAGTCTTCGATTTTTTCATAAACATTGATGGAATCCTTTTCGGGTTTTTTATCCTGTGCAAAACTATGATTGCCAAGGCCAAAAAACAAACACATATAAAGAATGGCTCTTGAATTCATTTAATTTTAGCTGTGCTAATTTTTTGCGGAATCAAATGTATTTAAATATAACTAACACGGCTTCTGTTTTTGGGATATTTTTTACCTCAATTGATATGATGATTGGTCATGGTAATACATATCCTTTTAATTAAAGAATAATTAAATTGAATGTCCTTTTAAATTAATTGTGGCTTCAGTATTTCTTATATTTGTTAATTCCAATATACATCAAAAAATGAGCAAACAAAGCAGACGTAGAGAGGCACTGGTTTATCATGCAAAGCCAACACCGGGTAAGATTAAAGTAGTCCCCTCCAAAAAACACGCAACCCAAAGAGATTTGTCTTTGGCCTATTCTCCCGGGGTTGCAGAACCTTGTCTGGAAATTGCAAAAGATGTTGAAAACGTTTATAAATATACCACAAAAGGAAATTTGGTTGCAGTGATTTCCAATGGAACAGCTGTTTTAGGCTTGGGAAACATTGGTCCCGAAGCTTCAAAACCTGTGATGGAAGGAAAAGGCCTGCTTTTCAAAATATTTGCCGATATCGATGTGTTTGATATTGAAGTGGACACCGAGGATGTGGAGATTTTCATTCAGACGGTAAAGATGATTGCGCCAACCTTTGGAGGTATTAACTTAGAAGATATCAAGGCACCAGAAGCCTTTGAAATTGAACGACGCTTAAAGGCAGAATTGGACATTCCGGTGATGCACGACGACCAACATGGAACAGCCATTATCTCAGCCGCCGCATTGTTGAATGCGCTCGAAATTGCCAAAAAGAAAATAGAAAAGGTTAGTATCGTCATCAGTGGTGCAGGAGCAGCGGCCATTTCATGTTCAAGATTGTATCAGTCTTTTGGAGCCAAACGTGAAAATATGGTAATGCTCGATAGTAAAGGGGTCATTCGACAGGACAGGGAGAATCTTTCGGCAGAAAAGGGCGAGTTCGCTACCCATCGCAACATCGATACTTTGGATGAAGCCATGAAAAATGCTGATGTATTCATCGGTTTGTCTACTGCAGACATTGTAACTCCAGACATGTTGAAAACAATGGCTAAAAACCCAATCGTCTTTGCCATGGCAAATCCAAATCCTGAGATTGAATACCAATTGGCAATCAATACACGAGATGACATCATTATGGCGACAGGTCGTTCCGATCATCCTAACCAAGTGAACAATGTGCTGGGTTTTCCGTTTATTTTCAGGGGAGCTTTGGATGTCAGGGCAACAAAAATCAATGAGCCGATGAAAATGGCGGCCGTTAAAGCCTTAGCTAATCTTGCAAAAGAACCAGTTCCTGAACAAGTAAACATCGCCTATGGTGAAACAAGATTGACTTTTGGTAAAGAATATATCATTCCAAAACCTTTTGATCCACGTCTCATTGCTGAAGTGCCTCCAGCCGTGGCAAAAGCCGCAATGGAAAGTGGGGTTGCAAAAGAGCCCATCCATGATTGGGCAAAATATAAGGAAACATTGATGGAGCGCCTTGGCTCGGATAACAAGATTGTGAGGCTGTTGACAAATAGGGCAAAAATGGATCCAAAGCGTGTGGTCTATGCAGAAGCTGATCATTTGGATGTTTTAAAGGCTGCGCAAATAGCATATGATGAAGGGATTGCCATTCCTATTTTGTTGGGAAAAAAGGAGACCATTGAGCAACTTATGAATGAAATAGAGTTTGATGCTGATGTGGAAATCATCGACCCAAAATCGGATGATGAAGAAGTACGGCGCAACCGATATGCCAACGGTTATTGGGCCCAACGTAAGCGAAAAGGAGTCACCGTTTATTCCGCCGAAAAATTATTAAGGGAACGCAATTATTTCGGCGCCATGATGGTGAACCAAGGTGATGCCGATGCGCTTATTTCGGGGTATTCCAGAAGTTATCCCTCGGTTTTTAAACCGATGTTGGAATTGATTGGTCTAGCCAAAAATGCCTCTAGGGCAGCTGCGACCAATTTGATGATGACACAAAGAGGACCGATGTTTTTGAGCGATACCTCCATAAATATCGACCCTACCGCCGAAGAATTGGAAACAATTGCCCTAATGACCGCGAGAACAGTTCGGATGTTTGGTATGGAACCGGTCATTGCCATGATATCATATTCCAATTTTGGATCGTCTCCAAGTGCAGGAGCGACTAAAGTTCGTAAAGCGGTTGCATTGTTGCACGCATCACATCCAGAATTAATAGTGGATGGTGAACTGCAAACAGATTTTGCCCTTAATGGAGATATGCTTCAAGAAGTGTTTCCCTTTTCTAAATTGGTAGGGAAGAAAGTCAACACCTTGATTTTCCCTAATCTCGAATCTGCAAACATTACCTACAAACTCCTTAAAGAATTGAATAAATCAGAATCCATTGGCCCAATAATGATGGGCATGCGCAAACCAGTCCACATTTTACAATTGGAAGCAAGTGTTGATGAAATTGTAAATATGACCGCCATAGCAGTTATCGATGCCCAGCAAAAGGAGAAAAAAGAGCAAGAACTTAAAGCGGCTTTAGAGAAGGAATCGGCTTTGTAATGCAAATAATTTTATTACATTTGGGAATTTAACCCAAGCCAGTAAATGATTACTCACATTCAAGGGAAACTTGTCGAAAAAAATCCGACTGATGTTGTTATCGACTGTAATGGTGTAGGCTATTTGCTCAATATTTCCTTACACACCTATTCTCAAATAACCAATCAAGAAAATTTAAAACTTTATTCGCATTTAATCATAAAGGAAGACTCCCATACGCTATATGGGTTTTCTTCATTAGCAGAGCGTGAAATTTTCAAAATGCTTATATCCGTCAGTGGTGTGGGAGCTAGTATCGCGCGCACTATGTTATCTTCATTGACACCAAAACAGGTTCGGGAGGGAATAGCCCATGGTGATATCGTATTGATACAATCCATCAAGGGGATTGGGGCCAAAACAGCTGCAAGGGTTATTTTAGATCTTAAGGACAAAATTTTAAAAGTTTATGATATTGACGATCTTTCAACAGTCAAAAACAATACAAGTAAGGATGAAGCGTTATCTGCTTTAGAAGTTCTGGGCTTTGTTCGTAAACAAGCCGAACGCGTAGTGGAAAAAATAGTTTCCACTCAGCCAGATGCCAATGTGGAAACCATTATAAAAGAAGCATTAAAAAACTTATAAGGATTTGAGCACAACCAACTTTACTTCATCTAAATCTGTACATTTTTTAGTATTAATTGGCTTTTTGCTCGTCAATGGTTTGGCATTTTCCCAAGATCCTACGGCGCAAGATTCCACCAGTACCGGTTATTCACTGGGGAACATCAACATGCCCAATCCAAATAGCATTGTTTCCAAATATAGATACGACCCTGTTTCAGATCGATATATTTATACGGAAACCGTCGGAAATTTTAATATCAATTATCCCATTATTTTAACACCTGCCGAATATCAACGCTTGGTGCTAATGGAGCAGCAACGCAATTACTACAAACAGAAAGTTGACGTAGCAGAAGGAAAAAAAGACGGTACTGAGGAACAGCAGAAAAATCTTTTGCCTGAGTTTTATGTTAATTCCGGGTTTTTCGAAACCATTTTTGGGGGCAACACCATTGAAGTGATTCCGCAGGGTTCTGTGGAAATGGATTTAGGAATACTCTACACAAAACAGGAAAATCCCGCATTTTCACCGCGAAACCAGAGTAATTTTACCTTCGATTTTGACCAGCGTATTAGTTTAAGCTTGTTGGGAAAAGTGGGCACACGGCTTCAAGTGACAGCCAATTATGATACCGAATCCACCTTCGATTTTCAAAACCTCATAAAACTGGAATATACACCAACAGAAGACGATATTGTTAGAAAAATCGAAGTTGGTAACGTAAGTATGCCACTCAATAGCTCATTGATTACCGGTGCTCAAAGTTTGTTTGGTGTGAAAACAGAATTGCAATTCGGAAAGACTAGGGTTACCGCAGTGTTTTCTGAGCAAAAATCTCAATCCCGTTCTGTTGTGGCACAAGGGGGTGGAACTCTAGAAGAATTTGAATTTTTTGGTAGGGATTATGATGAAAATAGGCACTTTTTCTTGGCTCAATATTTTAGGGATACCTATAATACGACCATGTTGCGTTATCCATTTTTACAAACGAATGTGCAGATAACACGTGTTGAAGTCTGGGTGACCAATAGAACCAATCAAACTGATAATGTTCGAAATATTGCAGCTTTTCAGGATTTGGGAGAATCGTCCGTTATCGGATTGGATACGCCACCGGCAGGCTTTATTCTGCCAGGAGCTACCCTTTTGCCCAAGAACCGTAACAACGGATTCGACCCAACTATTATTGGAGGGCCTGGATCTCAATTGACACAAGCAGTCAGGGATATTACCACTGTTGAACAGGGTATTATTCCAATGGCAAATGAGGGATTTGACTTTGGGAAGCTTGAAAATGCAAGAAAATTGATTCAAGGGCGAGATTATATATTGCATTCACAACTAGGATATATTTCATTGAATCAAAGATTATTGAATGATGAGATTTTGGCTGTTGCTTTTCAATATACTGTGGGAAACGAAGTGTATCAAGTGGGTGAATTTGCAAATGATGGCGTCAATGCCACAGAAGTGGACGTTGATCAGGGCACTGGAAATCAAACAGTCAACAATCAGAACCTAATTGTAAAAATGCTGAAAAGCCCAATCACCAACGTCAATGAACCTATTTGGGATTTGATGATGAAAAACATTTATGACACTGGTGCTTTTCAATTAAGTGAAGAAGATTTTAAACTTAACATTTTCTACACCGAAGCTTCACCATTGAATTACATCAAGCCGGTTGATGGGACCACATTTCCTACTTTTGACAATAACACACCTTTTGACAATACAGATGATGGTGAGATACTGGATACACCATTGATACGGCTGTTCCATTTAGACCGCCTTAACTTTAACAACGATCCACAACAAAATGGGGATGGATTCTTTGATTTTGTGCCTGGCCTGACGGTCTTGACCCAAAACGGGAAAATCATTTTTACCAAAGTTGAACCATTTGGTCGCTATCTCTTTGATGTTTTGGATGATGATGGAATAGCTGGTGATAATGAAAGTGATTATGAAGCTGAAATATTTAATGCCAACCAAGAAAAGTATGTCTATGATGTGCTCTACAATAACACGAAAACAGCCGCACTTGAAGAAAGTGAAAAGAATAAATTTCAATTAAAAGGACGCTACAAATCTTCAAGTGGAGATGGTATTCCTATTGGCGCTTTCAATGTTCCAAGAGGGTCTGTTGTGGTCACGGCTGGTGGGCGAGTGTTGGTGGAAGGTATTGATTATACGGTCAATTATCAATTGGGCCGAGTTCAGATTTTGGATGAAGCTTTAAAGGCATCCAATACTCCAATCAACGTTTCTGTGGAAAACAATGCAGTTTTTGGACAGCAGACCCGTCGATTCACAGGGGTAAATGTTGAGCATCAGTTCAATGAGAATTTTTTGTTAGGAGCGACGATACTAAATTTAAGTGAGCGTCCCATAACCCAAAAGGCCAATTACAACACAGAGTCCATAAACAATACAATTTTTGGAATCAATGGTAACTATTCTACCGAAGTACCATTTTTGACTCGACTCGTCAACAAGCTCCCTAATATCGATACAGATGTACCATCGAACTTGTCCCTGCGGGGTGAGTTCGCCTATTTGGCGCCCGGTGCTCCAAAAGGCACTGATTTTGAAGGGGAATCTACAGCCTATGTTGATGATTTCGAAGGGTCTCAAGGGGCCATCGATTTATTATCTCCCCAAGCTTGGTTTCTTTCAAGTAGGCCAAGATTGTTAAATGGCATGGCTGAAGATCCCAATGATGATAACGGTATCCAAAATGGATTTAACAGAGGTATGTTGAACTGGTACACAGTTGATCCGATTTTTTACAGCAACCAACGCCCTGGGGGAATTACCGATGATGATATTTCAAACCTTTACACCCGGCGTGTATTTGTGGATGAGATTTTTCCACAGGTCGACATTGTCCAAGGCCAAAGCACCGTAATTAACACTTTAGATTTATCTTATTATCCAACCGAAAGAGGGCCTTATAACTTTGATCCTGCTGCTGCGAGTGGAACTATTACCAATCCAGACCAAAGTTGGGCTGGTATTACGAGACAAATCACCTCCACTGATTTTGAACAGGCCAATGTGGAGTATATTGATTTTTGGGTCCAGGATCCATTTTTGGAAGGATCAGTTTCAAACCCTGTTACGGGCGGGAAGCTGATCTTTAACTTGGGCAATATTTCTGAGGATGTTTTAAAGGATGGTAGAAAGCAATATGAAAATGGCCTGCCAGAAGATGGAAATATTCAGCCGCTCTTAAATTCAAACTTTACTTATGTAGTGCCCCAAAATCAATCATTGATATATGCTTTTTCAACGGCGGGACAGGAACGTACCAATCAGGATGTTGGTTATGATGGTTACGATGATACGGAAGAGGCAACATTGATTCCCAACGGCGCGAGTTTTGGACCGGATCCTGCCAATGATAATTATACCTACTTCTTGAATACCGATGGAGACATATTTGAAAGATATAAAAGATACAATGGACTTGAAGGCAACTCACCCGATGTGTTCACAGAGACCAACAGGGGTTCCACCACACAACCCGATGTCGAGGATATCAATCGTGACAATACAATGAATACCATTGATAGTTATTATGAGTATGAAGTGGAAATTAACCAGGCCACCTTGAATGTCAATAATCCACAGATCAACGATATAAAAGAAATCAATGTTACTTTACCAAATGGACAAACAAAAGCAGTAACATGGTATCAATTCAGACTTCCAATATCAGAACCTACTAGAGCCATCGGCGGTATTTCTGATATTCGGTCGGTGCGTTTTGCAAGGATGTATCTAAAAGAATTTACACAGCCAACCGTCCTTCGTTTTGCAACCTTGGATTTAGTGAGAAGTGATTGGAGACGCTTTACTTTGGATTTGGACAATGACCCCACCAATAATAGTGCAAATGCTGAGTTTAGTGTAGGAGTGATAGGTTTGCAAGAAAATGATGGCAATTATGTATTGCCTCCTGGCGTAGAATTGGAAGAGTTGAACAACAACAACAATATCATTAGACAGAATGAACAATCATTGGTTGTGGAAGTTTGTGAATTGGAAGCAACGGATTCTAGAGGCGTTTTTAAGAACATCAGTGTTGATATGCGTCAATACAAAAAGCTGAGAATGTTTATGCACGCAGAACCTCAGGACAATGGTATTTTGCAGGATGGTGATTTGGTCGGTTTTATTAGAATGGGAAATGACTTTACCCAAAATTTTTATGAAGTTGCAGTACCACTCACTGTTTCTTCCGGTAGTCTTTCTCCTTCGGTGGTTTGGCCAAGCCAAAATGAAATCAATCTCGAATTGGGAATTTTACAGCAAATCAAATCAATAGGCATCAATGACGGGTCACTTTCAAACATCAATCCGACATATTATAACGTAACTTCAGAAGGACCACAGGTAATTGGTGCAAATGATCCTTTCAATATTGGGGAAACAAGAGTTGCAATAAAAGGAAATCCAAATTTTGGGGATATTAGGGTATTGATGATGGGCGTAAGAAACAATACCAACAATAATGTTTGTGGGGAAGTATGGTTTAATGAACTTCGATTGGCCGATTTGGAAAATGAAGGAGGTTGGGCAGCAGTCCTTAGTATGGATACAAATATCGCCGACTTTGCAAACATAAGTGCCACCGGTAGAAGTAGTACAATCGGTTTTGGAACAATTGAACAAAAACCAAATGAGCGCAGTAGAGTAGATGTTAAACAGTACGATGTGGTGACCAACCTTAATCTAGGCCAATTGTTGCCGAAAAAATGGGGGCTTCAGGTGCCATTTAATTATGGACAAGGTGAGGAGATCATCACCCCAGAATATGATGAATTTTATAGAGACATCAAATTACAGACGCAACTGGATAACACTTCCAATCAAGACTCCATTCTTAATGTCAATGAGAATTATACAAAAAGGCAATCCATCAATTTTATCGGAGTTCGTAAGACAAGAACCGGGGATGCTATACCCCGTTTTTATGATGTTGAGAATTTGACCTTTAATTATTCTTATAACAAAATAGAACATCGCGATTTTGAAATTGAAAACTCCTTGGATCAAAAAATACGAACTGGTGTCAATTACAATTATAGTTTTGCACCTTTAGTGATTGAACCATTCAAGAAAAACGATTCAATTTTTAGAAATAGATACTGGCAAATTTTAAAGGATTTCAATGTTAACCCAATCCCGACGAGCTTCTCCGTAAATACCGACATTTTACGTCAATTCAATAAGCAAAAATTCAGGGAGGTTGATCTCACGGGCGATAATATAGGTTTAGAGGAATTGTTCCGTAGGAATTACCGGTTTGATTTTCAATATGCGTTGAATTATAATATCACAAAAGCCTTGAGCTTGAGCTTTACTGCATCAAACAGCAACATTGTAAGAAACTATTTTGTCGATGATGTCATAAATGGTCGGCAGGACCCAACATTGAATGTATGGGATAGCTTCTTCGATTTGGGAGATCCAAACATTCAAAATCAGCAATTGCAGGTCAATTATGAAATTCCATTGTACAAAATCCCTACATTTAATTTTTTAAGGGCGACCTATTCTTATACGGGCGATTTTCAATGGCAAAAAGGTTCTGATTTGAATTCTAATTTACCGATTACCACTTTTAATGAGAATCAACAGCCAATCACCAATTTTTACAATCTTGGTAATTCCATCCAAAATGCAAATACACACAACATCAATTCAACCTTAAATATGGAAACGCTTTACAAATATGTAGGGCTTACCAAAAAAGCTGTTGCTACCAGATCTGCAGTGCCTTCCAGGCGCAGTGCTGTGCCAATAGGACTTGACGAAAATGCTGTTGATAAACTTGAAGGTAAGCCGGTTGACGAGAATGACGTCAAGAAAACTGAAAACGGCGCAGGTGGCAACAGACTGGCAAATCCCGATGGCCAAGCGCAGGGTTCTAATGGAAGTGTTGGAACAAAGGCATTTAATACAGGTATTGATATCATCACCATGGTTAAGCGTATCCAAATCAATTATACCGAGAACAATGGAACCTTTTTACCTGGGTATTTAAGGACTCCAGGGTTCATAGGGACTCTCAAGCCAACTTTTGGATATACTTTTGGTAGCCAAAGTGATATTCGCGATATGGTAGCCCGTAATGGGTGGTTAACGGTATATCCTGATTTCAATGAGCAGTATCTGGAAAACACAACGCGTATTCTTGACGTGTCTGCGAATCTAGAATTGATTCAGGACCTGAAAATCGATTTGACCGGTAGTAGAACCTATTCAAAAAGTTTGACAGAAAATTTCACCGGAATAGATGAGACAGGGGATGGATTAAGTGATAGCTACGATCATC
>JBGTDZ010000276.1:0-6474 GCA_041748055.1 Aquaticitalea sp. | reverse complement strand
TGATGTGGATAATGTCAAATGGATGAGCCGTTATGCCTATCCCCTTGATCAAGCGTTTTTAAAGCAGAACACTTGGGAAGACTGGGAACAGCAAGTAAAGTTTATACAAGAAAACCTAACGGACCAAACCATTGAAGAGGCTTTTAAAACCTTACCTGATGCTGCCCAGGATGAAAGTATCGAAGCCATTAAAAAAACCTTAAAAGTCCGTCGTGATAATCTGTCATCCATCGCAAAAAGGTATTACGAATATTTGATGCGTCATCAGATAATTTTGGGTACTGAAGGCAAGGATGATTTCCTGATTACCCGTTTGCCTAATGGTGAAACCACCATAAAACTGACAACTGAAGAGGGTTCGTCTTTTGAAAGAACCTACAGCAAATCCTTGACAAAGGATATCTGGATTTATGGTCTTGACGATGATGATACCTTTAAAATAGTCGGCGATGGGAACAAGTACATTCCCTTGAAGATTTTAGGCGGGGAAAACAACGACTTATATGATTTTGAAAACACACGCGGTGCTAAAGTTTACGATTATAAAAGCAAAAAGAACACGTTTACAAATTCAGGAACCAATAAATGGCTTGTGGATAGTTATGAGATCAACACTTATAATGACGAATCCAGAAAACTGAATGCATTCAAAACCTTACCTTCATTGGGTTTTAACCCTGATACAGGTTTTAATGTTGGCTTGAGTGGTACTTATACTACCTATGGCCTTGCCAATAATCCGTTTTCTACAGAACAAACCCTTATGACAAAATATTATGCCGCCACCAGCGGTTTTGAGTTTTTATATTCCGGAGAGTTTGCGCATGTTTTTTATAACTGGAATTTTGGTTTGGATTTACTGTACACAAGTCCGAATTATGCGATCAATTATTTTGGTACGGGCAATGACACTTTGTATGATGAAGATGCCGAAAGCCTTGATTTCAATCGTGTGCGTATTCGTCAATGGCATGTGGCTCCATCTTTGAAATATAGGGAAGACAGATTGTTGGTGAGTTTTGGTCCTATTTTGGAATCCCTGGATGTTGAACGCGATATCAATAGTATTACTGCAGATGCGTTTAATCCAACGGATGTTGTTTTTGACAATCAGTTGTATGCGGGTGCAGAAGCCGCTTTTCAGTATAAAAATAAAGGTGGAGAGATTTCCTTTATACGTAGAGGGTTTCAATTTGATGTGGTAGCAGGTTACAAAACAAATATTGATGCAAATAATAATGATTTTACCTATCTAAAACCTACACTATCCATTGATTTTCCTTTGCATCAAAGTGGTGCTGCCGTATTGGCGACAAAAATAGGTGCACAAATGAATTTTGGTGATAACTATGAGTTCTATCATGCTGCAACATTGGGTGGAAATGACGATTTAAGAGGTTTTAGAAATCAGCGATTTAATGGTCAAACCGCTTTTTATCAAAGTACAGATTTGCGTGTGGGTGTAGTTCAATTTAGAACAAATTTTATTCCTATACGCTTGGGGCTTTCTGCTGGTTTTGATTACGGCCGTGTTTGGGTAGATAACGACAACTCCCAGATGTGGCACAATAATTATGGCGGTTCTGTTTTTATAAATGGATTTAAAGCTATTACAGCTAACGTTGGATATTATATGAGCGATGAAAGTAACCGTGTGATTTTTAATTTAGGTTTTGCCTTTTAAATAATCAACATCTTGCACAATATATTACGTGTAACGAGTTTTATAACTTTATTATAATACCAATGAATTAGGCTCTTGCCAGCAATTTCTAATTTATGTCTCTAGTATGTAAATAATTAAATTAGTTAGCAACTGACTTTTTGATTTTACTGGAAGTTGTTAACTAAAAATTAAAATGAATTACAAAGATAATAACATGTTTTGGCCTAGCCTGTGGCTACCTCGGGTCGATTGCCATTCTCTTTAATCCCATCTTCTATCATTTCTTCTACTTCTTCCCTTTCTTGCGCTTCCAGTGTTTCCACTTCTTCTTCCTGAATGACTTCCTTTTGATTAATATAAAATTTACAGAAAAGTGGCAGATGGTCACTTCCAATAGGTCGCAAAGTCTTAAAGTCTTCAATAAAAATATCTGTTGAATGGAAAAAAAGATCAATAGGAAATCTCAGCAATCTATATTTGGCATGATATGTTGATACAAATCCACGGCCGATTCTTGGATCTATCAATTCTGAAGTTTTTCTAAAAAGAATTGAAGACTTCGCCCAGGCAACATTATTAAAGTCACCAACAACAATTACAGGCCCCTTAGTTTCCTTAACTTTTTTACCTATGGATAGCAACTCTCCATCGCGTTCCCTAGAATTGTCCTCTTCGGTAGGGCTTGGAGGCGGTGGATGAATCCCAAAAAATGTGAATGAGATGCCTTTCTCGATGACTAAAGAAGCTTCGATACTGGGCAAATCGTCTGCAATAAAATAGTTGGCCTTTATTGATTTTACAGGAAGCTTGGTGTAAAAATGAATCCCATAGGTGTTTTCTAAAGCCACCTTTTTAAAGTTTGGATAGTCTCCCTCAATTTCGGTCAAGGCATCTTCCCAGGCCTGATTAGATTCCATGGTTAGGAGGATATCTGGTTGAACTTCCTTAACTAATTTTATTAATTCTTCATACCGCTCATTGAATTGATACACATTGACCGAAATAATGGAAATTGACTTGGAATGTTTCGGAATAGTTTTAGAGGTATTTTTCTTGTATATAGTTGTGTACGGAATTAAGATGATGATATGGTAAATTATAAGTGCTGTATGTATTACAACTGTTCCCCAGAAGGAAAGGCTTTTGTCTTGTACAAAAAGAACTCCCAGCGATAGTGTAATAAGATGGAATATCATCAACTGAAGCTTTCCGAACTCCCAAACCCGAAACATCCAGTGCTGATGGGGTATAAATGGCAATGTACTCACCGTGATAAATAAGGCAGATAATATATAATAAGCTATTGGCATATTTTAAAAACGGGTGTCGGCTTCAACTCCAAAGTTCGTATAAAATTTTTAATTTACAAGGGACAAATTATCTTCTGTTTACGAAGTCATTTTTTATACAATTACGTATTGATTTTTGGTTTACATATTTGAATGTAAAACACATCTAAGTAAAAAAGAGGAACTAATAATCAAACTAAATAAAAATCTTCAATTGGTTGATTAATCAGTTAAACGACGTGTTGTAATCTATTTACAATCTAAAGGCTTTTGGTTCTCAATTTTAAGTGAATAGAGTTACTCTTTTGGCTAAACTTTAATATAATTATCAGTAGTAGCATTCTTCAAATTGAGTATTTTTGCCGCTTCTAATTACGAAGAAATGATTCGCGATATATTTATTGCAGTGCTTTGGAGCATTTCCCCTCTAGGAGAAGCCAAAGTTGGTCTTCCTTATGCCTTGTTGAATGGGGTAAATATTTATTTGGCCTTTCTTTTTTGTTTTTTGGCCAATGTATTGGTCTTTCCTATTATGACCTTCTTCCTGGATGTAATAAATCGTTATTTGATTAAATGGTATTATTATAAAAAAGCAGCAATATTTGTAGCCCGCCGCGCTAAATTGGGTGCTGGAAAAAATGTAAAGAAATACGGTTTTTGGGGGCTGATGATTTTTGTGCTTATACCTCTTCCAGGAACTGGCGTTTATGCGGGAACCATTGCGGGATATCTTTTTGGAATTGAGAAGAAACAAGCTTTTTGGGCCAATACTATTGGGATATTCTTTTCTTGCCTCATTGTATGGGTCATCACTTTAGCGGCAATGAGAGGTTATAATTGGTGGTAATGAGATGTTTGCCTCCTATCGTTTTAATAGAGTTTCTTAAGCCTTTTATTCTACTCTTAATATTTTGTTCATATTTCTGCCTTTTGCGAGTTCATCGACTATTTTGTCTAAATATCGCACTTGTTTTGTTAATGGGTTTCGAATTTCCTCTATTCGATACCCACATATGACTCCAGTGATAAGACCTGCCTTAGAATTTAACTTTGCTTGTTGAAAGAATGTTTCAAAAGTGACTTTCTCATCAATAAATTTTTGTAGTTTATTTTTATCAAATCCGGTCAGCCATTCTATCACTTCATACAATTCTTCCTTAGTTCGGCCTTTCTTTTCTAATTTTGTCAAGTAGTGTGGAAATACTGAAGCGAATGTCATCTTTGCAATACGCTCATTATGTTCGGGTGTTGTTTTCATAACGAATATTTTCATTTAATGAGTCTAATTTATCATATTCTAACCGATTATAATATCTGATTTACCACGGTTTTGGAATTGCACGCTTCATTTTTGTGAGTGGCAGGATTTTACAAGAAGACTATAGCTAGCAATAAATTATGCTTTGTTGAACCCAACATTGACTCTATTTTCTTTAAATCAGTTTGCTAAAGTTTTAATATCCTCAATAAGCTGGAGTATGTCGTCGTCGTTAGTTCCATCATATATTCCTCTTATTTGTTTTTTCTTATCTACCAATATAAAGTTAGGTGTATGAATAAAATCTTGTAGTCCACCATCACCTTGCTCCACCACTGCAAAGTAACTTTTTCGGGCCAGCTCATAAATATGTTTTTTGTTACCCGTTGTAACATTCCATTTAGAATCTATGACGCCTTTATCCGTTGCATATTTTCTTAACACAGCCACACTGTCAATATCTGGTGTTACAGACAATGACAAAAATTTAACGTCATTATTATTTAAAAACTCTTTTTGAAGTTTTCCGATATTGTTGGTCATGATTGGACATATGCTTGGGCATCTTGTAAAAAAGAAATCGGCAACATATATTTTATTTTTATAATCTTCTTGAGTGACAGTTTCCCCGTTTTGGTTTACCAATTCAAAATCTGCTACTGTATGATATTTGGCGGAATTTTGCATTGATTTATCCACTAATTCTGGGTTGAAATCTGATGGATTGTAAATTGGCAGCTCTTTTTTTGTTGCTCTATCACAGGAAAATGTACAGATAATTAAAGGAATCAGAAGCAAGACATTAATACGAATATCTTTCATATCAAATTATAGTATTTTCAATAAAATCTTTAGCTTCCTGCAATTCTGCCCTATCGCTATTTGATTTTTCCGCCAACTTTAAAAGTGCTTTAAAATAGGACAATGCTTTTTCTTGATTCCCAGACGCCTTTGCAGCAATCGCTGCCCCATAAATCCCATTAAATCGATTAGGATGGCCTTTTAGATTTATCTCATATGCTTCTAAGGCTTCTGCTGGTTGATTCAAAGCCAAAAGCATATCACCTAAAAGTTCATCTGCTGGTAAAACCTCGCCTGGGGTAACGGGGTGTTTGGTGGTCTGGTTTTCTAAAAAGGCTGCTTTCTTCATTAATGTAATGGCTTCTCCTTTGTTTCCTTTGACAAATTCTACCCAGGCTTTTGCTGAATGCACCTGTACATTTACTTGTTGCGCTTTGTACGCTTCATTGGCATTCAAAAGATTTTGATGCAACGATTCCAAGGTTTTCAATTCCTTTTCAGCAGCTTTTATATTTCCGATATGTGAATATCCCAAAACCTTACCAAAATGCAATATGGCAGTTTCCCAATACAATGTCTCCCAAGAAAAATCTATCGTGGGAAGTTTGAGGTTAGCAGCAGTTTCCCATTGTCTGTTTTCCAATGCTATTCTCACTGGTATGGCAGCTAAAGCATATGTAGCTGCAAAATGCTGTTTAGGAAAAATAGAAGTGATGGCTTGGGTTTCTTGGAGATATTCGTTTGCTTTTTGGTTATTTCCATTTTGCAGATAGGCATATACCAAATAATCTACAGCATGAATTTCTTGAGCCCAAGTAGCATCAGGATTAATATTTTCTCCATAGCAGCTTGCAGAAGTTGCCGAATTGATATTGGTGCTGATTGATTCGTCCCATAGTCCTAACCTTGTAAAAATATGCGATGGCATATGTTGTGCATGTGCAGAAGCTGGTGCTATATCGGCATAACGTCTTGCAGTGGATAATCCTTTTTCGGCAAGTTCTGGATAGTCATAATTATGAATTATATAATGTGCTATGCCCGGATGATTAGGTTTCTCAGCGAAAAGGTCTTCTAGGATTTTACCCGATTTTTTCTGTCTAGCGTAGCTTTTATCATCCGGATCTGCGGCAGCAAGAATGGCCAGGGCATAAAACACTGCCGCTTCGGTATCACCTTTATGCTTGGTATATAAGGCCTCCATTTTCTTTTCATACATCCTTTTTCTTGTCGCTTTATCAATGGTGCCCCAATCTTTATAAAAAATACTTATGGCATCTATATAATCATTTTCCAAATCTGATTTAGGTAGCTTTTCGGCTATTTCCAATAATTTCTGACCTTTCGCTAAGTAACTTTGATCAGACTGCATCCAGAGGGATTCGAAAATACTCATTGAAACACCCCAGTATGCCATTGCACAATTGGGATCCATGTCAATTACTTTTACAAAGGCTTTT
>JBGTDZ010000275.1:0-2624 GCA_041748055.1 Aquaticitalea sp. | reverse complement strand
TTGATCAACTCCGGTCGCTTTACTGCCGATGAATTTATGGAAACCTTATCGGCTCCACATTTCAATAAAACATCAACATCTTCAATCGTGGAAATACCACCACCCACCGTGAAAGGAAAATTTACCTGTTCAGCTACTTTTAGAACCATGTCTATCATGGTTTTACGTTCCTCCAAGGTTGCCGATATGTCCAAAAACACCAATTCGTCAGCTCCTTTTTCAGCATATTGCTTTGCCAATTCCACAGGGTCACCCGCATCACGGAGGTTGATGAAATTAACTCCTTTTACGGTTCTGCCGTTTTTTATGTCTAAACAAGGTATGATTCGTTTTGTCAGCATAATTACATGTGTGGTTCTAAATCTCTTAAGCTAATTTTATTTTCATACAAAGCTTTTCCGATTATTACCGCTTCGCAACCCAATTGCTCTAATTCATTAATGTCCTCCATACAAGAAACTCCTCCGGATGCTATCAACTTAATAGACTGACCATCACTTTTGCAGCAGTCATCAATGATTTTTTTATACAAATCGAATGAAGGTCCTTGGAGCATTCCATCTTTTGAAATATCAGTGCAAATAACGTATTGAATACCTTTCTTTTGGTATTCCTCGATAAACGGAATAACGTCCAAATCACTTTTTCGTTGCCAGCCATTAATGGATATTTTACCATCATGACAGTCCGCTCCAAGGATGATTTTTGTGGGACCATATTTATTCAACCATCCTTCAAAAGTTTTGGCATCATTAACGGCGATACTTCCTCCAGTAATTTGGCGAGCGCCAGAATTGAAGGCAATCAATAAATCTTCATTACTTTTTAATCCGCCACCAAAATCAATTCGCAGACTTGTTTTAGAAGCAATTTGTTCCAGCACTTTATAGTTGACGATATGCTTTGCTTTGGCGCCATCTAAATCTACCAAGTGCAGATATTCAATTCCAGATGCTTCAAATTGCTTGGCAACCTCTAATGGGTCCTCGTTGTAAATTTTTTTAGTATTAAAGTCACCTTTTGTAAGTCTGACACATTTTCCGTCTATGATATCTATTGCTGGTATGATTCTCATGTTTTAATATTAGATATAAGATATAAGATACAATATTAGAAGTTTGAACTTTTAATAGTGTACTTCCAACTTTTAACTTTAGTTATTTCTTTTGATTTTGTTTTGCTGTATTAATGGAGGCTACCGTAATAGCCAATAACTCTTTGCCTTCTTTTATTAATATTTGAATTTCTTCATCATTATCAGATAAAATTTCATTGAAAATTTCAAGCCAATAAACACTTTCATCGGCTTCCTCTTCAACAATTTTAAGTTTATTGATAAAATCAGCCGTTGATTTTGCCCTTTGCGCTGCTCTGTAATTAGCGCCAACTGAACTCGAACTGCGAATAAGTTGATTCACGAATGCATTATATTCTCTCGACTTTGGTACCTTAAAACAAAAATGCCAACAGCCAATACCGAATCTTTTCGTTCTTTCAATTAATTCATTTTTCATAATTCATTCTAAAACTTTTAATATTTAACTTTTAATATTTAAAATCATAAAGTTTTTTAAAATCTGTTCTCCCGCTTTACTGCTTTTTTCTGGGTGAAATTGCACGCCATAAAAGTTGTCTTTTTGTATGGCAGAGCTATAGTTTAATTCGTAATTCGTGGTTGAAATTGATTCATTGCACAATTCAGCATAATAGCTGTGGACAAGGTACATGTATTCATTGTCTTTTACATTATTAAAAAGGCTCGATTTTAAATCTGATATAGTGTTCCAGCCCATTTGAGGGACTTTTACCTTATTTGAAAAACGCTTGACATTTACATCAAAAATTCCTAAGCCTTTAGTATTTCCTTCTTCTGAATGATTACAAAGCAATTGCATCCCCAAACAAATTCCCAATACGGGCTGTTTTAAAGCAGGAATCAATTTGTCCAATCCATTTTCTTTCAACTTCTTCATGGCGTTACTTGCCTCACCAACCCCTGGAAAAATGACCTTATCCGCAGAAAATATTTCGTCCTGATTATTGGACAGAATCGTATCAAAACCTAACCGTTTTAATGCGAATTGAACGCTCTTAGTGTTTCCTGCTCCATAATCAATAGTTATAATTTTCATTATAGCGTTCCTTTTGTTGATGGTAAAATCATTTTATCTACATCTCGTTTGACTGCCATCTTTATTGCTTTTGCAAATGCTTTAAATATGGCTTCAATTTTATGATGTTCATTAGTACCTTCTACTTGAATGTTTAAATTGCATTTGGCGCCATCCGTAAAGGATTTAAAAAAGTGATAAAACATTTCAGTGGGCATTTTTCCTACCATTTCGCGCTTAAAGTCTGCTTCCCAAACCAGCCAATTGCGACCTCCAAAATCAATTGCCACCTGTGCCAGACAATCATCCATTGGCAAACAGAAACCGTAGCGTTCAATTCCCAATTTATTTCCCAATGTGGTCGCGAAAACTTCTCCTAATGCGATTGCGGTATCTTCAATCGTGTGATGTTCGTCCACCTCCAAATCGCCAATGACCTTAATGTTTAAATCCATTTGACCATGACGTGCGATTTGGTCAAGCATGTGGTCAAAGAAGGCGATACCTGTATCG
>JBGTDZ010000274.1:0-5558 GCA_041748055.1 Aquaticitalea sp. | reverse complement strand
GCCAAAAGGCAATTTGATACGAATCATTTGAACTCCTTCCTGTCGCTGTCCATAAATGCCCCGTGCCAACCTTAGACTTCTGAATTTCTCTTCGTCCACTTTTCCCGTTTTGAAAAGCTCAATTTTTTTGGCCAAATCAATGATGTCCTTTTCGACCACAGGATTCTCTATTTCGGTTCTAAAACTTTGCATAATATTTTATTTAATCAAATTTGCCAATCATTATTATTCTTTATGATCGGTGGATAAAAAAGACTTGTGCTTGCTACAATTTAAGCATGCAAACCACATTCTCTATTTTCCAATTGTTTTGTTGGATCAAAATAATTGAATTCATTTGGTAACCCGTTTTCCAACAAATAGACATCCAATTCTTCATCTGACCAATTATAGAAAGGACTCACTTTTATGATACCGTCCGCTCCTTTAGACACAATATCTATACTATCCCTAAAGGTGGTTTGACCTTTTCTCAGATTTGTAAACCACACATTGGGCTGATGTTCTTTCATGGCTCTTTTAAATGGTTCCAACTTCACTTGTTCAGTAAAAATTTTATGGTTTGGATCATCGATATCCGGAATACCCAGAACGATGGCTCTGTGAGCCGCAGTTTGCCTTGGCACATATAATTGTATGTTCAAATGCAACTTGAAAATTAAATCTTCAGCATGTTGGTAGGTGTCTGCAGTGTTATAGCCAGTATCGCACCAAATGACTTTCATTTCTGGTCGGACCTGTGTTACCGCATACAAAATCGCAGCTTCGTAAGGCCTGAAATTGGTAGTCACCACCGGAAGGTCATAGAGACTTAGAATCCTTTGAATGACTTCAATGGGAGTTTTCCTTTTTAATTCGTTGTTGAGTTCATCTAAATTCAAGTTCATTGTATTAAAATTTAATATTTATTCCTATAGGTTTACTAGGATAATGCAAACATAAGTATTATAGTTTTTAAAATCAAGTTGAATAATTGAAAAATTAAGTACCTTTTTTGCGAATTTGTTACTTAGCCATGTCTGCCAATGATGTGTTTCTGAAGACTTTTAGGGAACTATCCCGCACTTCTATCATTAATTTGTGCACAGCGCAGTTATGTTCATCAGGACAATCTTCACATTTTTCATAAAAATTCAAACTCACACATGGCACCATTGCTATTGGTCCTTCTAAAACTCTCATGACGGTTGTCATCATTATTTCTTTTGGGTCTTTCAGAAGATAATAACCACCTCCTTTTCCTTTTTTGGAACCCAAGAAACCATTTTTTCGCAATGATAATAGAATGCTTTCCAGAAACTTCAATGAAATATTTTCACTATTTGCTATGGTTGCAATCTGAACGGGAGTTCTATTTTCTTGTCGAGCCAAATAAGTTAGCGCCTTAATTCCGTATTTAGTTTTTTTGGATAGCATCCAACAAAAGTACTTATTTTTGAATTCATTGTAATGCCTGTTTTAAATCATCAATAATATCATTTATATGTTCCAATCCCACAGAGATTCTTACCAAACCATCAGTAATTCCTGTTTCCAATCTATCAGTTTCCGACAATTTACTGTGCGTTGTCGACGCTGGATGGGTAATGATGGTTCTGGTATCCCCTAGATTCGCCGACAAGGTCAGTAATTTAATCTTATTGATAAATTTTTGTCCAGCTTCTATGCCTCCCTTAATTTCAAAAGCCACAACATTTCCGCCTTGTTTCATTTGTTTTTTAGCTATTTCATATTGTGGATGCGATTTTAAAAATGGGTATTTCACGAAATTAATTTCATCCTGACTTTCTAAAAATTCAGCGACCTTTAGGGCATTTTCGCAATGTCTATCTACTCGTACCGCCAAGGTCTCCAGACTTTTGGATAACACCCAAGCATTGAAAGGCGACAATGAAGGTCCGGTATTTCGGGAAAATAAATAAATTTCGGTTATCAAATAGGCCTTACCAACCGTCACACCACCTAACACACGTCCTTGGCCATCAATCAATTTTGTCGCCGAATGAATCACCAAATCTGCTCCAAATTGAATGGGCATTTGCAGATAAGGGGTTGCGAAACAATTATCAACTATGAATAATAAATTGTGCTTTTTTGCAATGTTTCCCAACACTTCTATATCCAAAATATCCACCCCAGGATTAGTTGGCGATTCGATATATAAAATTTTGGTATTTGGTTGTATTAAACTCTCAATTTTATCGACGTCACCAACTTTAAAATAACTAGTCTCAATGTTCCACTTTGGAAAATATTTTGTGAAAAGTGTGTGCGTGGAACCAAATACTGAATTGCATGACACAATATGGTCACCAGAACTCAACAAGGCTGCAAATGTTGAATAAATTGCAGCCATTCCCGTTGCAAAGGCATACCCATCCTCGGCACCTTCCATTTTTACAATTTTATTGACAAATTCAGAGGTATTTGGATTGGAAAACCGACTGTAAATATTACGCTCTTTTTCTTCTGCAAACGAGGCACGCATATCTTCGGCATCCTCAAAAACGAAACTCGATGTGAGATACAAAGGCACAGAATGTTCCAAATACTGGGAACGCTCCATTTGTTGTCGTATCGCATCGGTTTCAAACTGGTTATTCATAGTCTATTTTTATAATTGGGAAGATACTTTAACAATGTCCGAAAGCAGACCTCTGGCAGTGACATTGTTTCCTGCGCCAGCACCTTGGATGACCATTGGATGCTCGCCATATGATTCTGTGAAAATCTCAAAAATGGCATCGGCCCCTTTCAATTGTCCAATGGAAGATGTTTTTGATTCGGAAATCAACTTGACTTCCAAGGTTTTTGATGTGGCGTCCAATTCTCCCACATATCTCAACACCGTATCTGTTGTTTGTTTGTCTTTAATATTTTGAAAATGACCGTCCAATTCATGTGTGCTACTCTTGAATTGCAACGCCGTTGTTTTGCCATTGAGCTGTTTTGGAATCAAGGATTGTATTTTTACATCTTCAAAATTTGATTGAAAGTCGAGTTCCCTAGCCAAAATCAGAAGTTTTCTTGCCACGTCCTTACCTGACAAATCTTCCCTGGCATCTGGTTCTGTAAGACCCAACTCTGATGCTTTGTTCAAAATGGATGAAAATGTTTGGTCCTCTGAAGAAAAAGAATTGAAAATATAACTCAACGATCCAGAAAATACACCCCGGATCTTGTTGATTTTCTCTCCTGAAACATGTAAATTTCGAATGGTCTCTATTATAGGCAAACCAGCGCCAACGTTGGTTTCGTATAAAAAGGTCTTTTGATTCTTGGTAAGCGCATTTCGCAATTCTTGATAGTATTGGAAAGATAAAGTGTTCGCAATTTTATTGGCAGAAACGATATGGAAACCGTTTTCTAGCAATGGAATATAATTTTTTACAAAATCAACACTCGCAGTTGCATCAACAGCAATCAGATTTTCAAATTTATGTGCTTTAACATAGGCAATGATATCTTCAATTCTGTATGGCACAGAAAACTTGTTAAAGTCACTTTCCCAAGTCGATTCCACACCTTCTAAAGAGGTAAAAACCAATTTTGAATTGGTAATCACTGGGATTTGCAATGAAATATTTTTGTGCTTTTTTAAAGCATCCTTGGCAGAATTAATTTGATTGATGAGCGTACTGCCGACGTTACCAATTCCGAATAGTACTATATGTATGGTCTTCACTTTTTTTTTCAGTTTTTAGGGTGTTAAAAATCGGTTTCAACAAAGCCGTCAATTGATGAAATTCAATCAAAAAAGCATCATGTCCATGAATAGATTTAATTTCACCAATGGTAACATTGTCTTTCACACTTTTAAGCTCTACGTAGGTATCCCAATTTTCATTCGATTTAAAAAACAAATCGGAATTGATTGTTATAAGATGGATATCTGACTTGATTTTTGAAGCAACTTCCAGAAATGAGCCCCTGTTATTTGTAATATCAATGGTTCTCAAGACTTGGTTCATCATTTTATAAGCTGCCAACTGAAACCGATTGTTCAGCACCTCTCCGTGATAATCGAGCCAACTTTCAATATTGTAAAACACGTCACTTTTTTTGGTCCTTTTGAATTTATCCGTGAATGATTCTGGCGTGCGATACAGCGTCATGGCATGTAAGCGCGCATCATATAACGGTTCGCTGGAATGGTTCAGGATATTATCTTGAATAAAGCAGTTGGCAATGACCCAATCTGTGGATTTCCAATCGGTGGCAATAGGAATTACGTGCTTGCACAAATCAGGCTTTAATGCCGCCAATTCCCAAGCAATGCCACCTCCAACAGAACCTCCAATGACTGCAAACAATTCGTGGATATGAAGTTCTTTTAATGCTTCAGCAAAAATTGCAGCGATGTCGCGCGCAGTAAAATCCTTATAATTTTCAATCAGATGGTCTGGTTCGCCATCAAAACCATTACCGGGAATATTGAAAGCTAGAATAGTATAAACATTGGTATCGATACACTTGGCTTCACCAATCAATTCATTCCACCAGCCGTCATCGCCACAAATCGTGGAATTTCCTGTCAATGCATGATTGACCAAAACAATCGGAGCCTCAAGCAAGGGCTTACCATATGTTTGATAGGACAATGGCATGGAAAAAGAAATTCCATTATTTGCAGTATAGTCAATAACGACGTATTGAAGTTGTTTCATTTGGAAAAGCTTAAAAGATTTTGATGATTATTTTGAATGGCACTCAAAAAAGTAAGCACGCGGCCGATACAGATTTTACCAACTGTAACGACCACGAACATTACCTGCTATTAAACCAAATGAACTTTATTAATCGTTTTGAAAGCTTCCTTTAAATCTGCTTTTAAATCCTCAATATCCTCAATGCCGACTGACAGGCGAATCAGGTCTTTAGTCACACCCGTACTTTCCTGTGCTTCGGTATCCAATTGTTGATGCGTGGTACTTGCAGGATGGATAATCAATGATTTGGTATCTCCGATATTTGCCAATAATGAGAAAATTTTTGTAGAATCTGCAATCGATTTGGCGGATTCATAACCACCCTTGGCTCCAAATGTGACGATGCCACTTTGACCATTTGGAAGATATTTATCCGCCAAAGTTTTATATTCGCTTGATTCAAGGCCCGGATAATTTACCCACACGACTTCTTCCTGAGTTTGTAGCCATTTTGCAATTTCCAACGCATTTTCACTATGTTTCTTTATTCGCAATTCCAACGTTTCTAAACCTTGAATGATTTGCCACGAATTGAAAGGGCTCAAGGCTGCACCATAATCACGAAGGCCTTCGATTCGCACTTTTGCAATAAATGCTGCTGCTTCCAATGCCTCACTGTACACCAAACCATGATATCCTGCGGAAGGTTCGGTAAATTCAGGGAATTTTCCATTTGTCCAATCAAAAGTTCCGGCATCTATGATGACTCCTCCAAGTGCGGTTCCGTTGCCGTTAATGTATTTTGTGAGGGAATGAATGACGATGTTGGCACCATATGCAATTGGGTTTAACAAATAGGGAGTTGCCACGGTATTGTCCACAATCAATGGTACTTTGTGTGCTTTTGAT
>JBGTDZ010000273.1:0-7705 GCA_041748055.1 Aquaticitalea sp. | reverse complement strand
GTCAAGGTCTCACCTACTTCCATAGTATTCATTTCTTCAATATTGAGGCCACTCATGAAGCCTTCACTTAGTAAATCGATGGAACCAGAAGCTTGACAACTGCCCAAATCCACACTCACGGAAAAGTTGCCTGATTCACTGGTTTGATAAGTTTGGTTTGTTGCACCTGAAATCAATACACCATTTTTATACCATTGATAGGTGTTGCCTCCAATGGTGGCCAATATGGTCAAACCTTGGTCTGGACAATATGGGTTGCCCAGACTGGACACGATGGTCGCATTTGCTTCTCCTGATGTGACCTCACTAATAGTTACCCTATTGGAAAAAGAACCGGATGTACAGGTTCCATAATTAGTTTTCACAAAATAGGTGCCTTGTTGGCTTACTGATAATGTAGTGCCCTCAGCAACAAAAACCGATGTGGTCGGGCTTGTTTCCCTAAACCAATTAAAAGTAAGGGAAGGGTAATTTAAAGGTGAATCATTTTGACCCGTTCCCGGATTATCTATGGTCAATAGATAACTTCCTCCGGTGCAATACGCTCCTGTAGAGACAAGGTTATTAATTGAGAAAGGAGTATCCTGAGTTTTATAATAGGCTGCAAAAGCGACAGAGTTTGAACTTGTAGCTACTGGAGCAGTGCTTTTAATCCTTATTTTATAACCCTCCCCTGCTGTTGATGTTGGTATTGAGAAACCCAAGGTAGCTGGGGACGTGGTAATTGCTCCTGAATTTGAGGTAAAAACAACGGTAGGATTTGAAAAACTACCGCTGGCATCCGACATTTCAATTATAAATTGATTTGTGGGAGCTACATTAGACTCTGGTGAAAAAACGTATGTTGCATAGTAGGTGTTAAAAGAAGGGCTTGCGCAGGCCTGACTGAAACCAAGATTAGGAGTGCCAATAACAATTTGAGCATTTATCTGTTCTGAGCAAAATAGAACAAAAACACCAAATAGAATAAATCTCTTTAAAATAGTAGTTTTTCGCATTCAATTTTTTTTTCAATCTCTTTATCTTAAATCCATGTTCTAAAAACATTCATCTGACTTTCAAAATGAAATCCACCTGTAATTTGATAGACCAAAACATATCACTAGGAGATTTTCCTTGCATGAAAACAAATGTTTAAGATTTTGATTCGTCTAATAACATGTGTCTCAGACTAATTAATCTTCAGAACCATAGTCATTGGCTGCTATTATTTTATTGATGCGTAGTCTAAAATCCGGATGTTTTACATTTTTGGAATCAATGAATGTCTCAGCATCAGAACCTTTGGAATACACGTTGAAAAAGGCTCTGTTACCATACCAATTTTCCAAATCCTCATTGTTGGCGTTATATTGGACAAAAATATTACCTTTGCAATTGTTGAAATACATTTCGCTAAATTTCAATTTCTCCAAATTTTTATCATTTATAATGATTGTCTTTTCAAGGATAATAGCCGGATTAAATCCAGAAATTACACTTTTGTTGATGTCAAGTGAAGCATTCTCAGCAACATACAAAGCCTCCTTTACCAAGCCTACATTGATATCTGCCGTCAGATTCTCACTTACGTTAATCAGTGTCAAATTTTCAGCTTTGATGAACGTTCCGTTTTTTGTGAAATCCACTTCTTCTTTTTTGTCATAAGAAGCTATATACATACATCTCGATCCTTCAGCGCCCGAAACATATGGTGAACGTATCGCCAAGGAGTTAGTGATATGACATTGAGTGCCATAATTAAAGTTATAATCGTTGCTTCTGGTTCTATAAGAAACCATTTTGGTCATATTGACTTCACCGCCCAGCACACTAAAAGAATTACCTTCACAATAGCTTACCATGACGTTTTCTATGATAGTATTATTTCCAACACCAGCCAATGTAAGTCCGTTATAGTAACCTGAATCTTTAGTTCTTTTTCCGGCATATTCTATTCTCACATACCTCAAGATACTAGCATTGCCCTTGGAATTCGATCCGCCATAACTAATATGCTCAAAAGACGTTGGCCGTATACCAAAATTGACTGAAGCTCCATTGCCAAATTTATTGATAGGTGCATCTCCCAGTATAAAAAGACCGCCCCAATCACCTTCTTTTTTTACACTTCTGTTGGAGGTAAAAATTATCGGGTCAGTTTCTAAACCATCAGCGATGATTTTAGAATCTTTGGTAATGATAAGTGAACCAATTGTTTTAAAGTCGCCTATAATTACTGTTCCTGGTTCAATGGTAAGCGTCGCACTGTCTGTTACAAACACACTGCCCAATAGTAGATAGGTATTTCTCTTTGACAATTTTGTGTCTTTGGAAATATTTCCTGTGAGTATTTGATTTGGTTCGCCATATTCAACCTGACTTGGTCTGAATTCGGTCCAATTTTTTAGCCAATTATTGGATCCGATGATTCCTTTTTCCTGTTGAGAATATAAATTGCCAGACACAAAAAGAATCAAACATAAAGTTTGGGTAAAATTTTTCATAAGTATTTTTATTTGGTGTTAATAGATTTTGGGTTCTCTTAACTAATTTTATGAATCAAACATAATAATAAATCCCACGAAATACAAATAAAGTCGATGAAATACATAAAAAAATAAAAATTATAATCTTTTTCCTACTAACATTAATTCTCAAAAAGAAAGTTCCTACATTTCTGTCATTTCAAATTCAAACACGTTAAATTTATTGGAAGCTGGTTGGGAAGTATTATCATGTTCTTGCTTCAAATTTGAGGAAAACAAAAAATCTCCATAGTTAAATATGGAGATTTGATGATGTTATTTTGGTATCGTGAAGTTATCGAAAGGAGATAACAATATTTTAATTTAAGCATGTCTTAATTAAATTCATTGTATGTATGTAATGATTTTAAGGTTTCTTCATAAAATAAGATAGCGGATATCAAATTTGTTTTATCAGAATAAGGCAAGACTTTTCTTTGGAACTCAATCGTACTGTCAAAATAAGTCTTGGAAGCTTGGATATTGTCTTCCAAAGCCTTTCTGTTATCCTTTGTATCAGGAATTCCTAATGAGGTCATCGTGATACCCGGTTTAGTGGCAAAGGCGATGTTAGGCAAAATTTTCACAATAACTTCGATGCGCTCATTGTATAAGTCCAATAATTGTCCTTTTTGCATTTTATCAAGCTCATCACGATCGTGATATTTGGCTATGGACACTTTTCCGCTAATAATACTTTGAGGTTCATTCTTTTGTGCAAAACCAATGCCAGTCATCTGCAAAAAAACAATAATAAGTATCGTAATTTTAGTTTTCATTGTTAGGATTTAAGGGGTTCAATATCGCAAATTTATGTAATTAAACGAAAAAAGCAAGCATTTTGTCGATTATTTCAAAGAATTTCTGTTTTTTAACATTTTAATATAAAAAATCAGATGTCAAGTTGGATCTTTTGTCGTATCTGTTTAATCCGTGCATAGTTAAAACCCATATATCTCTTTTGCTGTCTTCGTGGATTTTAAGGACTACTTGATTACTCAAGCTGTTTTCATTATTCAATTCAGGACTAAAAATTTTGAAATTATGACCGTCATACCTATTCAGTCCATCCCAAGTGCCTATCCATATTAAATTTTCAGAATCTTGAAATATGGTATTTATGGAACTATTTGAAAGACCATTTGTATTGTCTAACTGTTCAATGGAGTAAGTTAAATTAGTTTTTTTTAATGTATCCAGTGCATTTGGAATGGTAAAATAAGGGGAAATAGCACTATGTGTCTCGTTTAAAGTAGCGTTTGAATTTTTTGATATTGTGGTTTCTTTCTTTTTTTGACAAGAAGTAATAACTGTCCCTGCAATCAATGCGACAAAAAATAAATTTATAAATTTTGAATCGATTGATGTCCTAATAATTTGTCTACTACATTTAGATTTCAAGTAGTTTATATTTTCCTTAAAGCTAGTAAATTTATGTTTGGGTCAATAAAAGCTCAGGATAATTTATTACTATAAATTATATGGTTAAGATATCCACATTGCTTTCTAAATTGCCCAATGCGAAACCAACAATGCTTTCTGCGGATAATGAGGTCTTTAGCAACAACTTAAAAGATGTTGTTCCTTTTGATTTTTCGCGCTAGGGATTACAGCGGCATCCTTTTTTGGTCTTTTCAGACCAAAAAAGATATAGCGGAAAGCCCGCTCGAGCGCCCCAATCTTATTGCTTGCTATTTTCCAGCCGTTTGATCATTCCTTTCATTTCTTCAATTTCCTTTCGTTGTGCTTTAATGATTTTGTCTGCCAGTTTTTTAACTTCAGGGTCATTTATATCTGCCCTTTCACTGGTTAAAATAGCTATGGAGTGGTGGGGAATCATTGCTTTCATCCATAACACATCGCCAATAATAGGGCTTTGCGCTCTCACAAGGCCTAAGGCACCAATAAAAAGCACAGCACTTCCGATTAGGATTATCAAGTTTTTCTTTTTGTCTTGATACATCTTTCTCATAAATGCCCACATGATGACGGCCATGGCTGAAATGCCCAAACAGGACATATAAAACCGCGTTAAGCTAAAATAGACATGGTCAATGGTGTAAGTGTTTAAATACATGGTGATGTACATTGCTAAAAACGATGTCGCAAGCATCAATGCGAACTTGGTGTAATTTCCTTTTTTTGAGTTGTGGTTTGAATTTTCCATAGAATTTGTATTAAAGTTTAATATTTCTTAATCTCAGTGCGTTCATGATGACGGAAACCGAACTGAAACTCATGGCCAAGGCCGCGATCATGGGTGAAAGTAAAATTCCAAAATACGGAAACAGGACGCCTGCCGCAATGGGAACACCAAGGGTGTTATAAATCAATGCAAAAAATAGATTTTGTTTGATATTCTTCATCACTTTCACGCTTAAATTCCGTGCTTTCACAATGCCTTGCAAATCACCTTTAACCAAAGTTATGGCCGCGCTTTCGATTGCTACGTCGGTGCCTGTTCCCATTGCAATACCTACATCACTTTTTGCGAGAGCTGGCGCATCGTTGATGCCATCGCCTGCCATGGCAACTTTTTTGCCTTCTTTTTGCAGACGCTCAACTTCGTTCAGTTTGTCTTGAGGAAGCATTTCAGCTTTAAAATCAGCGAGATTCAGAATCTCGGCGACTGCTTTTGCTGTGTCGTGGTTATCACCAGTAAGCATGATGACTTTGACGCCATGCGATTGCAATTCTTCAATTGCTTGTTTACTTGTTTCCTTTATTTTATCGCTAATGACCACATATCCGATACCTGTTCCGTCTATGGCCAACATTGGGACTGTTTTGCCTAATTTTTGTTGTTCCGTAACTTCCTTTATCAATTGGTCTGATATTGATGCCATGGCTTCCTCCATCATCTTCTCATTTCCCAAAGCGACTTTCTTGCCATTGACCATTCCTGTAACCCCTTTACCTGTAATGGAATTGAAATCGCTGGCTTTGAGCCCCGATGCTTCGGGGCTGATTTTTTGCTCTTTTCCATATTTTACGGTCGCTTCAGCCAAAGGGTGTTCACTTAATTGATTGAGTGATATGATGTATTGTAGCACCTCTTTTTCAGTAACACCTTCTTGCGTGGTACCTACTTTTTCTACTGACGGTCGCCCTTCTGTGATGGTTCCTGTTTTATCGATGATGAGCGTATCGATTTTATCCATTTTTTCAAGAGCTTCCGCATTTTTAATTAACACACCATTTTGCGCACCTTTGCCCACGCCTACCATGACTGACATGGGTGTTGCCAATCCCAATGCGCAAGGACAAGCAATGATCAAAACGGCAATGGCATTCACCAACGCATACACATAAGCAGGTTCAGGTCCGAAAATAGCCCAAGCAATGAACGTTATGACCGAAATGAGCACTACGACAGGCACAAAATAACCTGAAATTCTATCTGCCAATTTTTGAATTGGCGCTTGACTGCGACTTGCCTTATTGACCATGTCGATAATTTGAGACAATAAGGTATCTGACCCCACTTTTTCGGCCGTCATCAAAAAGGATTGTTTGCCGTTAATAGTGCCACTACTTACCTTGTCGCCTTCCTGTTTATCGACAGGAATGGGTTCCCCCGTAATCATGGATTCGTCCAACGAGCTATGTCCTTCGCTAATCACCCCATCGACCGGAATCTTATCACCAGGTTTTACGCGAAGAACATCACCTATATTTATCGCATCAATGGTTATGGTTTCTTCATGGCCATCCACAACCCGAACCGCTTCATTGGGTGCCAATTTCAGCAGTTCCTTAACGGCATTGTTGGTTTTACTGTGCGCTCTGGCTTCCAACAGTTGTCCCAATAATACCAAGGTCAAAATGACGGTTGCTGCTTCAAAATAGACATGGACTGCTCCTGAATGGGTTTTGAACTGTGCCGGAAATACATCTGGAAACAACAATCCAAACACACTAAAAAGCCACGCGACGCCTGCACCAATACCTATGAGCGTAAACATATTGAGATTCCATGTTTTAATACTGCGATAGGCACGTTCAAAAAACATCCAAGTGGCATAGAATACGACAGGAATTGACAATCCAAATTGTACCCAATTCCAATATTTTTGCTCCATCATTTGATACAATGGATTGTTCGGAATCATCTCACTCATCGCCATCAAAAAGATAGGCAAAGTGAATGCGACCGCTATCCAAAATTTCTTGGAAAGCTTTTTATAGTTTTGTTCTTCGGCTGAAAGACTTGGTTCCATCGGTACCAAATCCATTCCACAGATTGGGCAATCTCCCGGTTCATTCCGGATAATTTCGGGATGCATTGGGCAGGTCCATTGCGTTTCTGTAGGTTTTAATGACGTTTGTTCTTCTACCAAATCCATACAGCAAACAGGGCAATTGCCAGGTTTGTCATAGGTTTTGTCGCCTTCGCAATGCATTGGGCAGTAGAAAGTTCCGGCCCCCAACCCCCAAAGGGGGCTTTTCTCACTCTTATTTTCTTCAGTCTTTGGGCTCATCCCCTTTGGGGAAGTCTGGAGGGGACTTGTATGAATACTATATCGATCTCCATCTTTTTTCAAGGTTTCCTGAAATGTTTCAATGGGGACATGGCTTTCCATCTCTATAGTTGCCTCTGCTTTTTCCAAATCGACCGTAACTTTTGAAACGCCTTCTACTTTAGAAAGTGTTTCTTCAACGTGACTACGACAACCGTTGCAGGTCATTCCGTGTATGTTATATGTATGTTTCATTGGTATAGAAATTACTATTTGTTCAAAAGTACTTCCAGTTCCTCATCTTCTCTTGTATAATTTTGTATACTATCTACACAATTTGGTCTATGGACTTTCTATCCCATTGCTGTAGGTTCTTAAATTCAGTCATCGACATGCCTGTGATGTTTTTAAACTGCCTCGCCAGATGTCCGCTGTTATTGTAATTCAGACTGTACGCTATCTCGGAAAAATTGAGTCGACCTAACTGAATCTTTTCTTTTACATTTTCAATTTTTAAATTGATTTCATATTTTTCAATGGTCATTCCTTCCGTTTTACTGAACAGTTTGCTCAAGGCTGAAGCCGATTTGCTGAAGGTTTTGTCCAAAAATGAAGAAAGATTAGAATCGTCCTGATTTTCAATTTTTTTGATAAGTGCAATCTTTATTTCTTCAATCAATACCTCAGTTTCTTCTTTTATGATTTCAAAACCGTGTTTTTTAAGGATTTCTTCCAGTT
>JBGTDZ010000272.1:0-3081 GCA_041748055.1 Aquaticitalea sp. | reverse complement strand
GCTGCAAAATTACAATGATCAGACCACAAAAGGATTGTTGATGTATTTCGTGTTCGACGTGCTGCATCTGAACGGTCATGACACGATTGATTTACCATTGACAGACCGAAAACAGCTTCTCAAAGATTTGCTTCCGGAAGTTTCACATCTCAAGTACTGCGACCACATCGAGGCCATGGGCATCACAGTCTATAATCAAGCTATCGAAATGGGCATGGAGGGCATCATAGCTAAAAAATCCGATGCTACCTACGACCCCAACTATCGGTCTCCAAACTGGCTGAAATTCAAAAAGATTCAAAACACAGAAACCATAATCTGTGGTTACACCTTATCTGAAAAAAAATCGCGAAAGTTCGCCTCCTTAATTTTAGCAATGGTTGAGGATGGCGTACTGAGTTATGTTGGCACTTGCGGATCCGGATTTTCTGAACCATTGATAAAAGAACTTTACCACAAATTTGAAGTCCTAAAAACAGATGAACCTTTATTTGATATCGGCAAGCACCTCAAGGGCCGCAAATCAGTATGGCTCATTCCAAAACTGGTCTGTGAAGTGAAATTTGCGGAATGGACACCTTCAAAAGTGATGCGCCAACCTGTTTTTTTAAGAATGCGCGAAGACAAGAACCTGGAATTTGAACAAGAACAACTGACCTCTCAAACTGTCTCCATCAAAAAAAAAGCGCCTGACTCCGAATTTTCCTTGGAAGTGGATGCTCACACGGTGCATATCTCAAATCCCGACAAAGTCTATTGGCCGGAAGAACACTATACCAAATACGACATGCTGGACTACTACATCAAAATGTCCGACATTATTTTGCCATATTTGGTGGATAGGCCCCAAAGTCTGCATCGCCATCCCAACGGCATCAATGGGGATTCATTCTATCAAAAAGACCACGAACATCTACCTAATTGGATAGAAACCCACAGTATCCATTCCAAGTCTTCTGAAAAGGACATCAATTATTTATTATGTCAGAACCAGGCTAGCTTGTTGTATCTCAATAATCTAGGATGTATCGAGCTGCATCCTTGGCATTCCACCGTTTATAAATTAGACCATCCCGATTATACCATCATCGATTTAGATCCCTCCGATAAGAATACATTCGAGCAAGTCATCGAAACGGCCTTGGTGGCAAAAGAGATTTTGAAACGGGCAGGCATAGCGGGATTTTGTAAAACATCTGGCGCTTCAGGACTGCACATCTATATTCCGATGGGAGCTAATTACACCTATGAGGAAGCACGCGATTTCACCAAACTTTTATGTTATTTCATACAGGAAAAGCTCCCAAAGCTCACCACTCTTGAGCGATCAATTAAAAAGCGAGGACCAAAAATATATTTAGATTATTTACAAAATCGCAAAGGTCAGACCATTGCCGCACCCTATAGTTTACGTCCTAAAAAAGACGCTCCTGTTTCAATGCCTTTAAAGTGGTCAGAGGTCAAATCAGGTTTAAAAATCTCCGATTATAACTTGAGGAATGTTCCAGATTTGATGGTCAAAAGACAGGACGCTTTCAGAGCAGTTTTGGCTCAGGGCATAGACATGGAAAAAGCCATTGACCGCTTAAATAGCCAATAAAAATGTACTTTCCTATTTTTTGGGTTACAATTCTTATGATTTGAAACATCATTTTTTTTCTCTTATATATAATTTTATTGAATGGATGAATTGCTCTAATTGTTTAGCGTGATGGAGTAAAAATTGTAATAAATAAAATGACTGATTTTAACCAAGTTCTTGAACATTATTTTATTTCCCTCTTTGACATTTCTGGTAAAAGTTTGTTCCTAATCATCTGTTCAAGTATGGGTATTTATATTGCTGTGATCCTTTTTACCCGACTATTCGGGAAACGAAGTTTCTCCAAAATGTCAAGTTTTGATTTTGCAATGACAGTTGCAGTTGGCTCCATGATTGCAACGACAGTTCTATCAGATTCGGTGAGTTTGGTCGATGGAACAATAGGACTTTTAATGGTCTATTCCCTGCAGTTGACAGCTGCCTTTTTACGCCGTTACAATTGGTTTAGAAAAATAATAGATAATAGACCAACGCTTATAATGGATGGAGAAACTATTTTATATGATAATATGAAATCAGTAAGGGTTACAGAAGGAGACTTACGCTCTAAGCTGCGTGAATCAAATGTTACTCAGCTATCACAAGTCAAAGCTGTTATTTTTGAAACTACTGGCGACATTGTGGTATTACAGAAATACTCGACTGCGCCTGTGGACGATTGGTTGTTAAAAGATGTCATTAGATAAACATGAATCAAAATTTTGGAAAATGATGATTCATTGGTTTTTGGGCCTGGTGTTTTTAATAAGTTATGAATGTCTTTGGCGTTTCACGGGAATCATACGGTCACTCCAATGGAGCCTCATCTTCGGTGCCTTCATTGGAGTATTAGGGATCATCGGCTGGAAAATCATATTCAAGCTCCACAAAGACCCGCCTAAACTAAATTTCGTACATTTTTATATCCATCTTTTCTTTGCGCATCTCATATTTAGCGTGAGTACTTATTTCGTGTACAACTTTATAAATTGATGACTGATGAAGTATTATGCAAGTACTCCAATCTAACTCCTGTTTGTCTATATTATAGCGTTAGCTAGAGCGAAAATTAACTTACCATTTTCATTTTTCAATCCTTTATAAGTTTTTCATTAAATTGGCGTATTTCAGCACAAACCCAAATAGTTTTTGAGTAACACTGTTAGGTCACCCGTCACCCGTCACCCGTCACCCGTCACCCATCATCAGTCTCCGACCACCAATCAAACATCACCAACTTAAACTTTGAATTCCCCTTCAATCTTCCTACATTTAAACCAAACAATCAACGATGCTAAAAAAAGTCTTTGGAAGTGCCGTATTCGGAGTAGAAGCAACCACCATTACCGTTGAGGTCAATGTCGATAATGGTGTTGGCTATCATTTGGTCGGCCTTCCAGACAATGCCATCAAAGAAAGTAACTTTCGCATAGCGGCAGCTCTACAAAACAATGGCTACAAAATTCCAGGCAAAAAAATAATCATCAACATGTCGCCCG
>JBGTDZ010000271.1:0-5215 GCA_041748055.1 Aquaticitalea sp. | reverse complement strand
TTTGAGTTATGCTATTGCCTTTTTACCACGCCCTTCATAAAGTAAGGGTAACATTTATTCTTTTTGATGAATGAACAAAAAATTGCATAATGTGGACTTTAAACTGACATCCCAATCCAACACCTTTAAAAATAGAGAATTATACATTTCCAAACTCAATTGATAGAAAAACTTTTGTAATTTAGTAATCTAATAATTTTATATCCCTGCAATCTTAATATTTTACAGTTAACGGTAATTTAAAACTTACATTAATTTTTGAATAATTAAGTAAATGACCAGTATACGAATTATTCTGTTGATCTCGTGCCTCAGCATCAGTCTTAATTTAAATGCAACAAACAAAGATTCAGTCGCCGTAAGAAAGGCCGCTACTGAATTTGTAACAGCATTTAATACTTTTGATTGGCCAACTTTCCGAAAAGCTTTTACAGATGATGCAACAATATTCTTTCCATTTTGGGAACGGGCAAGGAGAGTTGGAGGAAGAACAGATTTCGAATCTGCCTGGACAACTATTTTTCCGGAATTTTTAGATCCAAATAATAAAACGAGATTACAAATTGACCCTAAAAACCTATATATCCAAATTTATGGGAATACTGCAATTGTTACCTTCCACTTAGGCGACGGCAAAATTAGTCTGTCAAGACGTACTTTAGTGATGATAAAAGAAAAAAGGAAATGGAGAATTGCTCACTTACATGCTTCGGTGGTTAGTGATGAATAGCATAGAAATCTATGGGGAAATATAAAAGTTTGATAACACTATGCCATAGAGGAATTAGCAATATTTGTGCAACATCAGAAAATTGCACAAAACATATTGTTTTTATTCCCTGCCTTGGCAAATACCCCAACCTTTGCGATTTTTTCTAAATTTCACTGCATGTATAACTAATAAGAAAATCAATAACAATGAAAAAAACAATACTAATAATTTGTGTACTTTTTTTTAAAATTGTCACTTTCGCCCAACAGGACAACAAAGTAACTATTGGCACTATTGACAGCATCCAATCAAAAATTTTGAATGAGCAACGCAAAGTATGGGTTTATGTTCCCAACTCTGGTAATAATAGTCTTTACTCACAGCAGCGATACCCTGTTGTTTATGTCTTAGACGGAGATTCTCACTTTTATTCGGTAGTGGGCATGATTCAGCAACTCAGTCAAGTAAACGGTAATGATGTGGTGCCCGAAATGATTGTGGTAGGAATTCCCAATACTAACCGCAATAGGGATTTAACCCCAACGCAGGCTGGTGTTGACCCTTTTTTAGAAAACGCTCCTCCTGAAATCGCAAAGATGTCAGGCGGTGGTGAAGCCTTTCTTTCCTTTATTGAAAAAGAACTGATGCCTTATATCGATTCAACCTACCCAACTCAACCATACAAACTACTGATTGGACATTCCTTTGGTGGTCTGACTGTGATGAACACCGTAATTAAACACACCAAATTATTCAATTCATATATCTGCATTGACCCAAGTATGTGGTGGAATAATATGAATTTTCTAGAAACCACTAAAAAGGCATTGGCTGAAAAAGACTTTACTGGTACTTCTCTTTATGTGGGCATTGCCAACACAATGGCAGAAGGGATGGATATAAAAAAGGTGCAAAAAGACACCACTACTCCCAATATACCTATCCGTTCGATATTGGAGATGGATAATTTTATTAAAAGTCAAAAACCAAAGGGTCTGTTATATGCCAGTAAATATTATGAAAACGATACGCACGGCTCCGTTCCCTTGATTGCTGAGTATGATGGTTTACGATTTATCTTTGATAAGTATCCCCTCAAATTGACAGAAAGAGATTGGACCGACTCTACTAGCCTGTTGGCAGAAAAGTACACTAAACATTACAAAGGTGTTTCCAAAATCTTTGGCTATAAAGTAAAACCGCCTGAAAATCATATCAACTCCCTGGGCTATGAATTTTTACAGATGAAGCAATATAAAAAGTCAGAGGCCTTATTCAAGATGAACGTAGATAATTATCCCGAAAGTGCTAATGTATATGATTCTTATGGCGACTATTTTGTAGCCAGAGGCGACAAAGAAAAAGCCATAGATCAGTTCAAAAAGGCCTTAGCAATTAAGGAAAGTCCAGAGTCTCGAAAAAAACTGAATAAATTGTTGGAGTAGTATAAATCGAACAATCAGCATAAGATAAAGTCGGTGAAAAACATCCACTTTGCCAACAAAACACTAATCCCATGGCACCATCCCTAATGTTTTCCACCGACAATATTCAAAATCAAATATTTAACCAAACTCAATAGAAAAAAAGAAAAACTAAATAATAATAAAGAAACAATGATTGTTCATTCCCATTTCCCTACCTTCATACTCTTTAACTACAGAATATAATGAGTACTCAAAAAATCTTAATGATTGTGGATGATGATAAAGATGACCGTTTTTTTTTCCGCAGCGCCATTCGCAAATACAATCCATCTTACCAATGCATAGAAGCAGAGAATGGAGATGACGCACTTAAACAATTGCATAAGGCAGAACAGAAGCCAGATTTTATTTTTCTCGATTTGAATATGCCCAAGATGGATGGAAAAGAATGTCTAATAGAATTGAAAAAAGATAAAACGCTAAAAAAAATTCCGGTTATTATATACAGCACTTCAGAATATAAACTGGATATTGAAGTAACCAAAGAACTTGGGGCAGACTATTTTCTTACCAAATTATCTGATATCTACCCCTTGCCCGAAGAATTGATAAAAGCTATGAAAAAAGTAGAAGAGAAACATTAAGCACGCGACGCCTTATCGCAAACTTAAAAAACTTCCACCATTTTTTCAAGAGCAAATAGATGCGATATTGCCTTATTGGCAATAACTTTATAGTTTAACAAGTGGAAGCACAGTGTTTCTCATTTTAAATTTGTCCCCGATATATCGGGATTATATTTATTTCTCCTTCTGCCTTTCTAAAAAGTGAAGTGGTAATTGGAACAAAAAAATTCCCCACTTTAATAACAAAATGAACCGTAGTGTTAAGTCTCGTTTTTGTATCTTTCTTAATTGGAAATTCAAAATTGAGAATTTACAAAATTATAGGGTTAGCTGTAGCAATGCAAACGATGGTTTTGCCCTATTTCAAAAGAAAAAAATCAGAGGTAAAAAACATCGCAATATATTTAAATAAGCAAAAAATGAAAACGCCAAAATTTATGATCGTTGTAGGCACTTCGGCAGGCGGAATGAATGCACTCATTGAATTTGTTTCACAGTTGCAAGTAGAAATGGATGCCGCTGTGTTTATTGTGATGCACTTGTCAAAAACAAGCATCAGCGATTTTTTGGTTCATCGCCTTCAACCGCATACCTCCTTGCCATGTGAAGTAGCAAAAGAAAATACGGCAATACAAAGGGGTCATGTTTACATTGGTGCTCCCAATGCGCATTTGCTTGTTAAAAAAAACAAAGTAATTCTTGGTCATGGTCCTGAAGAAAACCGCTGGCGGCCATCCATTGATGTATTGTTCCGTTCAGCAGCTGCCGCTTACAGCACAAGGGTGATTGGTGTTGTTTTGACCGGCTCCCTTGATGATGGTACCACAGGCATGATGGCCATTAAAAGAAGTGGTGGTACTTGCATCGTGCAAGACCCAAATGAAGCAGAATATCCTGACATGCCGCTATCTGTTCTCAATAACATGGAAGTAGATCACTGCGTATCACTAAGCCAAATGGGAGACCTGATTTTTAAAGTGACACAATCCTCACCCGAAGAAATTCCTGCCCCGAAGGATATTATAGTTGAATCTGAAATTGCTGAAAGGGTAGTGGTGAATTACGAAAGTGTCAAACAAATTGCTGAGAAAGATATTTACGCCTGTCCTGATTGTGGTGGCGGATTGTGGAGCATTGCCGAGGATAAAGGAATCACAGACCGTTACCGATGCCACATCGGGCATTCCTATTCCGAAAGTGATTTGGTGATCAAACAGGGTGAAATATTAGAATCCACTTTGTGGGTAGCCTTGCGCATTATGGAAGAGCGTAGAAATCTTCTGAAAAAAATGGAAAGCGATAACACTAAAAAAGGATATTCGAAAATGGCAACGAGCTATGGTAAAAAAGCTGAAGACATACAGCAGCATGTTGACCAGATGAAAGAGGTGTTGTATGCTTCGCAGAAAATAACTTATATACAGCCGCTTGCCTAATGATGGATAAAAATAGCAGTCGTCAGTCAGCAGTCGTCAGTCAACAGTCGTCAGTCATCGGTCGTCCGTCATCGGTCATCCTTCATTCGTCATCATCAAACAAAATTAGTGTACTGGCATACTAGCAAATGCACAAAAAACAATTTAAGAACCGTTTACAGACATGGCAACAGAAAAAAAAATAAAGACCCAACCACCTGCCACTGTGCAGAACTTTCCCATCGTCGGCGTTGGCGCGAGTGCAGGAGGGCTTGATGCCTTCAAGCGATTGCTCACGGCCATACCCGAAAGTTCAGGAATGGCCTATGTACTGGTACAGCATCTAGATCCATCGCACGAAAGCATGTTACCGGAGATACTACAACGGGTCACGAACATTCCCGTACATGAAATTACGGAAGACATTCACCTTGCTCCCGACCATATTTACATCATTCCTTCAAACAAAATTTTAACATCAACCGAAGGGGTGCTGCAACTCGCGCCGCGCGAAAAAAAAATTCTAAATCTCTCCATTGATATTTTCTTCAAAACGCTGGCCGAAGTTCACAAAGAGTTTGCAGTGGGTGTGATCTTGTCAGGCACTGGTAAAGATGGCACACAAGGCCTGAAAGCCATCAAGGAGTATGGAGGTATTAGCATTGCGCAGGACATGGAATCGGCGGCTTATGATAGTATGCCAGAAAGTGCCATCAATGCTGGGGTTGTTGATTTTATTTTAGCTCCTGAAAAAATTCCCGAGCAGCTTTTGCAAATCAGCAGGATAGATAAAATAAGTCCTATTCACAAAAAAGAAAAACAAGATAATAATGACGATGAAACTATTTTCAAACAAATTCTTTCGCAGCTTCGCCAGCGGCGCGGCGTTGATTTTACCCATTATAAGGATCTGACGTTACGCAGGCGCATCGCAAGGCGGATTGCCATTGTAAAAAAGAAAAATCTTAGTGATTATTTAAAATTTTTGCGGACTGATATAGCCGAACAGGATGCGCTTTTTCAGGATATGCTCAT
>JBGTDZ010000270.1:0-2381 GCA_041748055.1 Aquaticitalea sp. | reverse complement strand
GCCATTGAAGCTGCATTAAAAATAGCGACACAGTACTGGAACAACAAAGGAAAATCACAGAAAAAAAAATTCATCTGTTTAAAAAACGGCTATCATGGTGATACAATAGGTTGCATGTCAGTAGGGTACGTTGATGGTTATTTTTCTCCCTACAAATCAATACTACTCAAAACAATAAAAGTAGATTCACCAACTATAAGACATGGAAAATTTGGACCGCAAGACATCGAACAATATGTCGACAAAATTGAGAACATTCTGAAGCGGATATCATCAAAAATATCAGGATTTGTCATGGAAAGTGGAGCTCAAATCGCAGGTGGGGTAAACATATACCCGGAAGGATTTCAAAAAAAGATCAGTGATCTATGTAAAAAATATGACACTCTTCTAATACTAGATGAAATAGCCACTGGTTTTGGAAGACTGGGTAATATGATAGAGTACCGAGCCCAAAAATCCGAGCCGGATATTGTTTGCTTTGCAAAGGCGCTCACTGGAGGCTATTTTCCTCTAGCAGTAACACTAACTACTTCCAGGATTTTCGAACAATTTCTTGGGGATTATTGGGATAAACGACAACTTTTTCATGGTCATACATTCACTGGTCATCCTGTTGGATGCACAGCTGCTTTGACTAACCTGGACCTTTATGAAAGGCTAAATCTTATCAGAAAAATAAGGTTGAATTCAGTGGTACTTGATAAACTCTTGAAAAGATTTTCAGAATTAGAAATTTGCTATGATATTAGAAATAAGGGCCTGCTTTGTGGAATAGAGTTACGAAAAGAGAATAAACCCATAAAGACAATTGACAAAATGCCAGTTGGACACTACATCGCAAGAGAATCATTGAAAAAAGGAGTTTATCTAAGAACCCTTGGAAATATCATTACGATAATTCCGCCATTAGCAATAGGCAAAGAAGACCTAACAAAGATAGTCGATACTGAATATCGAATTGTGGAAAATCTCCAGAAGAAACTCAAATGATATCACGCATTTATTGCCTAAATCATTCTAATTTGATTATAGAGAGTAGCTTTTGAAATTCCAAGGTTTTTTGCGATCTTGTTTCTTGGTATGTTCTGGGATAACATTTTGATTAATACGTCCTTATCGAGTGTCTTTTTTGGACGTCCAATGTTTTTTCCAGCCATTTTCGCCCTTACCATACCATCTTTAGTACGTTGAATCAGCATTTCCCGTTCTCTTTCTGCCACCCAAGTGAGTATCCCGATCATTAATTTCCTAACACTCGGATCTGTGGTTTGAAGAAAAATCTCTTTAGGTGAACAAGATATAAGCGGAGAATATTTTTCAATTGATTTTATTGCGTCAAGTGTTTCCCAAAAAGTTCTTCCAACTCTGGATAATTCATAGACAATGACCGAATCCACACGATCAGATCGAACGAGACTTAGCATTTCCTTGAATGCAGGTCTGTCAATTGCAGGAATCTTACCGCTTATTGCAGAATCTTCGAAGGAATCAAGAATTTTATAATCATTATCTTGTGCCCATTTTTCAATCACTAGTTTTTGATTAAGTACTGTTTGCTCGTCTGTACTTACTCGCAAGTACCCAAAGGCGTATTTCATTACATACTTCATGATGAAAACTTGATAATACTTTAGGTCAAAAAAAATACGTACAGTTCGAAAAAGGTGTTACATTATTTAGACTATATATGAGTAAAAAAATGTTAGTATTATTACGCAGTACAAAAACGGGTCCTTTTTTAGACTCTAAAACTCCAACAAATAATTGACGAATTTCGTATGTTCCCAAGCAATGCACTAGTTTCGGATCAATTGATTTATTCTTCATTTTTGGGGATTTTATCACCCAAAATAAGCCTAAATACACCAAAATATGCTAGTTATTCTTGTTAAATTTGTCCAATATCTTGGGGTAAGAAATAGAATTAACTTGAATCTGCAAATATGGCGGGTTGCGAATCCAGTATGAAGTATAAGACCTTTGAACTAGCTGAATCAAATTAACGAAAAATGATTTTTTGTTTTTTTTACTAATTGTAAGGCACTATTAATGTGGACAAATAGATAGATCTGGTCGGATAATTAAAGAATAAGTATGGGTTCTGAAAAAGAACTAATGATGCAAGATTTCGAGTTCATTGATTCTTGTGTGAAAAAGGTCATTAATGGAAATTCTATTTCCTTTGATGAAGCTGAAAAGTTAATTTCAACTAATAATTTGATAAAGCTCGCACATTGTGCCAACATCATAACCAAGAAATTTAATCAAGAAAAAATTGACGTTGAATCCCTGATAAATGCCAAATCAGGTAATTGTCCTGAAGATTGTTCCTTTTGTGCCCAGTCTACATTTTACGAAACTGGTATCACAAAATACCC
>JBGTDZ010000269.1:0-7709 GCA_041748055.1 Aquaticitalea sp. | reverse complement strand
CGGGGATAAAATTACATCCATACAAGCGGTGTTATCAGGAAGTTTGAATTTTGTTTTCAATAATTTTAATGATTCCAATAATTTTCATGACATTGTCAAACAGGCCCAATCTGAAGGTTATACCGAACCAGACCCAAGAATCGATTTAAGTGGTGTGGATGTGGCGCGCAAAATCCTTATTTTGGCACGGGAAAGTGGTACGGAAATGAACTTGGAAGACATCGAAAACGAATCCTTCCTCACCAAAGCAAATCTGCAAGTCAAAACGGTTGAAGATTTTTATAAGACTTTGGTTGCTGAAGAAAGTCATTTTCAGCAATTATATAACGCTGCAACAGCAAAAAACTGTCAATTGAAATACGTAGCAGAATTCAATAACGGAAAAGCTAAGGTTGGATTGAGGGAAATTTCGCAAGGTCACCCCTTTTATAATTTGCAGGGCAAAGACAACATCGTCATGTTCTATACCCAACGCTATCCAGAGCAACCTCTCATCATCAAAGGTGCTGGCGCAGGGGCGGATGTGACTGCTTCTGGACTTTTTGCGGATATTATTAGAGCGGGAAATAAGTAATCAGTGTTCAGTGTTCAGTAAAAAAAATTGTATTCGTGTCAAAAAATGAAATAAAAATATTCGCCCCAGCAACAGTCGCCAATGTGTCCTGTGGATTTGACGTCCTAGGATTTTGTCTGGATTGCATAGGGGATGAAATGATTGTTAGAAAAACAATAGAAAAAGGCATTCGCATCTCAAAAATTGAAGGCTATGATTTACCATTGCAAACTGATACAAATGTAGCCGGAGTTTCGGCCATGGCACTTTATAACCATGCAAAACCTGATTGTGGATTCGAGATTGAAATCCACAAAAAAATCAAGCCCGGAAGTGGAATAGGCAGCAGTGCCGCAAGCGCCTCCGGAAGTGTATTTGCAATAAACGAAATATTAGGAAGGCCTTATAATAAAACACAATTGACCGATTTCGCAATGAAAGGGGAAGCGTTTGCCAGTGGCAGCGAACACGCTGATAATATTGCCCCTGGCATTTTTGGCGGATTTACCTTAGTGAAAAGTATATCTCCCTTGGAAGTTCTGCAGTTGCCAACACCAAAAGATTTATACGTGACTATCATCCATCCCCAAATTGAGATCAAAACATCGGAAGCTAGAGCCATTTTACCGACAGAGGTTCCAATGAAAAGTGCCATTACACAGTGGGCAAATGTTGGAAGTTTGGTCCATGCCCTGCATACCAATGATTATGATTTAATACGTCGTTCACTCCTGGATGTCATAGTGGAACCTCTTAGAAGTAAACTTATTCCTTATTATTTAGAGATAAAAAGTGCATCTCAAAAGGCTGGAGCATTAGGCTGCGGAATTTCAGGTTCCGGTCCTTCGATTTTTGCCCTTTCAAAAGGAATTGAAAACGCAAAAGAAGTTGAAAAGGCAATGCGGAAAGTTTACTCAAATACACAAATTGGGTTTAACACCTATGTCTCGAAAATAAATGTTGGAGGAATGAAAATTTTATAACTATAGACCGATGACGGATGACTGATGACCAAACGACTTTAGCATATTTATAAAATAAGGACATGAATAAATTTAAATTTGAAAAGTTGATTATTTGGCAAAAAGCCATGGATTTTGGAGAAGAAATAAATGTTCTTTCTGAAAAATTCCCAGATAAAGAGAAATTCAATCTTTCATCTCAAATTATTCGGGCCGCAGATTCGATAGCACTTAATATTTCTGAAGGTTCAATCGGTCAAAGCAATCCAGAACAAAAGAAATTTGTTGGCTATGCCATTCGATCTTTGGCCGAAGTAGTCTCATGTCTTTTTAAAGCTAAAAGAAGACTTTATTTAAGTGAAACAGAATTTGAAAATTTATCCGGCAAATCATACGAATTAATGAATATGATGATTGCTTTTAAAAATAAAATAAACTAAATATTCTCATCCGTCATCTGTCATCCGTCTATAACATATGAATTACTACAGTTTAAACAAAAAAGCCCCGAACGCATCCTTTAAAGATACAGTTATCAAAGGAATCGCGCCAGATAAAGGCCTGTATTTTCCAGAATCGATAACACCATTATCAAAGGCGTTTTTTGAGAATATTGATAATCTGTCTTTTGAGGAAATTGCTTTTGAAACAATCAAGCAATTTGTTGCACCGGACATCCCGGAATCTGTTTTGAAAACGATTATTTCAGAAACACTTTCATTTGATTTTCCTGTGGTCGAGATTAATAAAGACATTTCAACATTGGAGCTGTTCCACGGTCCAACCATGGCGTTTAAGGATGTGGGGGCAAGATTCATGGCGAGATGTCTAGAGTTTTTCAATAAAGAAATCAATGAAGAAGTTACAGTATTGGTCGCAACATCTGGAGATACAGGTGGTGCCGTGGCCAATGGTTTTTTGGGAGTGAAAGGGGTAAATGTGGTCATTCTATATCCAAGCGGAAAAGTGAGTGACATCCAGGAAAAACAATTGACTACTCTCAAAAAGAACATTTCAGCCTTGGAAGTCGATGGCGTTTTTGACGATTGCCAAGATATGGTGAAACGTGCTTTTTTGGATGAGGAACTTACCAGCAAAATGCAATTGACTTCGGCTAATTCCATCAATGTGGCACGTTGGCTGCCACAGATGTTCTATTTCTTTTTTGCTTATAAACAATTGCACAAAATCCACAAAAAAATAGTGTTTTCAGTTCCCAGTGGCAATTTTGGAAACATATGTGCAGGAATGATGGCTAAACAACTGGGCTTGCCAATCTCTCATTTTATTGCATCGAATAATGAGAATGACGTGGTTACGGAATACCTCAAAACACAACTTTACAAACCAAAACCATCTGTACAGACCATCAGTAATGCGATGGATGTTGGGAACCCCAGTAATTTCATCAGGATTCAAGAAATATATAAGAATGATTTTACCGCTTTGAATCAAAATTTATCTTCTTACAGGTTTTCTGATGAGGAAACGAGAGAAGCACTTAAAGAATTATATAACGATTTCAGTTATGTGGCCGATCCTCATGGCGCTGTTGGTTATTTGGGATGTAAAGAATATTTGAAATCAAATCCTGAGGCTTATTGTGTATTTTTGGAAACTGCACATCCAACCAAGTTTTTGGATGTTGTTGAAGATGTGATCCGTGAAAACATCAGTCTGCCACCCCAAATAGAAGCGGTCATGGATAAGAAGAAAAAATCAATAAAAATAAAGACATATGAAGACCTTAAACATTTTTTATTAAGTCGGCTTAAAATATGATAAAAATTGTACGGGCCACAGTTAAAGATGCCAAATTGCTCGTGGACATTGGAAAATCTTCCTTTATGGATTCCCATGGTATGAGTGCTTCGAAAGAAGAAATTGATGCCTTTGTGAGAATATATTTTAATGAATCTACCTTTTTGGATGAATTGCAAGATTCAGATAAACATTTTTATATCATTTATCACAAACAAAAACCGGCAGGTTATTCCAAGATTATCTTCAATTTTCCACACCAAAGAATTCCATTTAAAAAAGTTACTAAACTGGAACGACTATACTTGTTGTCAGAATTTCACGATTTAAAACTAGGATTGGAGCTTTTTAATTTCAATGTGCAAGAATCTTTGAAGCACCATCAGTCTGGCATGTGGCTATTTGTTTGGACTGAAAACGCGAGAGCATTGAATTTTTATACCAAGGTTGGATTCAAGATTATCGGAAACCATGATTTCAAAATTTCTGAAACACATTCCAATCCCAACTATCAAATGCTATTAACCTTTTAAAATTAAAGTTATGACTATTGCAGATTGGATTGGATCTATTGGCGTTTTCCAGATACTTCTCGCTTATTTTCTGAATATAACTGGTAAAATTTCGACGAAAAATCTGTTGTTTATCCTTCTCAATTTGGTCGGTGCTGGTATGGCTTGTATTGCATCCATTCTCATTGGTTATTGGCCATTCATCATACTTGAAGGTATTTGGTGCTTGGTTTCTCTCATTTCGCTTGTAAAAATTAAAATTGCGAAATGACCTGAAGCCAAAACCATTTTGATAACCACATTTTTAGTATCTTTCCTTTTATTCTTCCCAAACTACATGTCCATTTCTTATTATTTTAATGATTAAAGTCATGTACAAACATTTTCTTCTTTCAACGGGTGTGATACTTTTAATTTTCAATTGTCAACAACCAATAGAAAAAACAAAAAAGGATGAAGGTATAAAAAAAGCCAACAAAGAAAAAATAATTGATCTTACGCATTCTTTTTCGAAAGAAACCGTGTATTGGGTCACTGCAAAGGAATTTGAATTGGATGTTGTTGCAAATGGCGTTACCGATGCGGGTTTTTATTATTCTGCAAATAACTTTGCCACAGCAGAACATGGAGGTACTCATATCGACGCACCGATTCATTTTGCAAAAGATGGGCAAACCGTGGAAGAAATCCCTTTGGAACATCTGATCGGAGAAGCCATAAAAATTGATGTGTCTTCGAACGCATTGAAGAACAGGGATTATTTGATCAGTATTGCCGATCTTAAAAACTGGGAAACCCAAGAAAAAATGCAAATTCCGGACGGAAGCATTGTATTGTTGGAAACAGGACATTCAAAATTTTATCCGGATAAAATTAAATATTTGGGAACCGACCAACGTGGTCCAGAAGCGGTAAAACTTTTACATTTTCCTGGTCTGTCTCCCGAAGCAGCAAGATGGCTTGTAAACGAGCGGAACATCCATGCAATAGGTTTGGATACTCCTAGTATTGATTATGGACAATCAATAACATTTGAAAGCCACGTGATTTTACTTTCAGAAAACATTCCAGCATTTGAAAATCTTACCAATCTGGATAAATTACCTGCGAAAGGCTTCGAGATTATCGCACTCCCAATTAAAATAAAGGATGGCAGTGGTGGTCCTTTGCGTATCATCGCTATATTAAGGGATAACCAAAATTAGGTCTCCTTTTCTAAATAATCTTTTAATGCTATATGGATGATATGATTCCACCCATCCACAAAATTATGAACTGCAAAATCCGGATTGGTTGAAGGAAATGTTTCCAATCCACTATGTGTCAGTTTCAATTTCGTTTGATTTACATCATCGGTCAATTCAAAAATAACTTCTGATTCACCTTTATAGCCTTCATATTTCCAAGTATAACCTAATCGTTCTTTGGTTTTTACCGACGTCACTTCGCACAAATGAAGATATTGTTTTCCACCATCAGAGCCACCGGTAAACTGAAATTTAAAGCCAACTTGCGGTTTGAATTCCTTAAGATCAAAATACCAGTGTTTCATTTCATCTTTATCTGAAATGGCATTCCAGACGTTTGAAACTTGCGCGTCAAATGTGTGCTCTAAAATAATTGGTATTCCTTCCATATTTTTTTTCATTTATAATACAAAATAGAATGTCAAAGAAAGTATAGTCGAAAATTTATATAAACATCAAAAGGTTTCCCGCCATCCCAGGAATTTATCAATCCAACTTCGGCAGTACAAAATCATCCAACGCACTTTTCTCTTTCATCAAGGCTTCAATTTCGCTTGACTTTCTTGGTGCATCATCTGATAAGTTGATAGGGCCATTTTCTGTAATCAAAATATCATCTTCAATGCGAACGGCAATGCCCCACCATTTTTTATCGCAATTACTACCTTCTGGAATATAAATGCCTGGTTCAACGGTAATGACCATATTGGGTTCAAAATTGCCTCTCAAACTTGGGTCGTGTACGTCCAGACCAATATGGTGAGAGGTGCCGTGAGGAAAATATTGTCTAGCATCCGCCTCGTCTTTGGCAATACCCAATTTCACCAAACCAGCATTGATTACTTTTCTTGCTGCATCATCAGGAGATCCCAAATTACTTCCAATCACAGATACCTTTATGCCTGCTTCTTGTCCCTCATAGACCAAATCATAAATCTGTTTTTGTTCTGGGGTAAATTTTCCATTGGCAGGGATCGTTCGTGTGACGTCGGCCGTATAACCATGATATTCGGCACCCAGATCCATAAGCACCAAATCATTTTCAACTTTCATCTTGTTGTTTTCGATATAATGCAATACACAGCCATTGTTCCCTGCGCCCACAATACTTGGATAACCTTCATATTCACTGCCATATTTTTTATATACATATTCATGAATCCCTTGAATTTCGGCTTCAGACATGCCCGGATGCATGGCTTTCATGACTTCTCTCTGTCCCATTGCCGAAATGCGGACTGCTTTCTTCAGCAATACCATTTCCTCTTGAGTTTTTACCTGGCGCAAACCTGCCATTAAGGTTAACAAAGATTTGGTATCTAAATTATTCTTGGGTGCTTCGGCTTCTATTTTTATGACCTGTTGTTTCAATTCCATACGGAGCCTGTCATCTTTGGCGCTCATATAATCCGAAATTACCTTATCGCTTTTCAATTCCGGATAATTCTGTATGGCCTGCGCGATTGTCTGTACGACATTGGTATTGTTTTCAACATCAGATGTTTTTATGAGTTCATAAACCCTGTCTTTCACAGCACTTTCCATTGGCATTTGGTCATAATTGATTTGTCCTTTAAAAGTTTCAACCAAATTATACAAATCGGCATTGTCACGTTTCGAATCCCGATAATCATTCTCGAAATTATTGAACAATATTTTGTCAAATGTGCTGTAGTCTATGCCTGAATCCTTAAAATCCTTTCCATTGAATGCCATTTCAAAACCTAATTGTTGCATGGCACCTTCCGTCCCTAATCTCATACCAGTCCATTGTTCTGCTTGTGGATTTCTCTCTTGCACATACAAGATTTCATTAAAGATTTTCCCTTCGTTGTTGGTTTGGTCGTTCGCGAAAACCATCAATACGGCATTTGGTTCTTTATATCCACTGAGGTAATAAAAATTTGGATCTTGATGATAGATATAATCCACATCATTGGCACGATTGCGCTCTGGATTTGCAAAAAAAACGGCAACACTGTTCGCTGGCATTTTTTTGCGCAAGGCTTCCCGCCGTTCTTTATGAAATGATGCACTTAAATAATCTTCTGGAATTCCTTTTTGGGAATAGCTGAATGTCACTATGAAAAGCAAGCAAAAAAGGTTAATTATAGATTTCATTATTGTAGTTTTAATTAAAATGAAAATTACTCATATTCTCTTCGAATCTCATAGAAAACATTAAAATTAACATTTTTTTAAACGAGATCATTCCAAAAGAAAACAGATAATTTTCAATACTTTTGCATCGGTATTTTCGATGTAAGCTGTACTATTTACCATTGATTATGCATCACTAAGCAAGCATCTAAACTCCTAAACAATTAAAACTCTAAACGAGAAAAATGAAAAACACTGCCTTATCATCAACTCACGAAGCTCTCGGAGCAAAAATGGTTGCCTTTGCTGGTTACAATATGCCAGTTCAATATGAAGGTGTAAATATCGAGCATGAAACCGTTCGCAATTCTGTTGGCGTTTTTGACGTATCTCATATGGGGGAATTTTTGATTGAAGGCCCTAATGCGTTGGAATTGATACAAAAAGTGAGCAGCAATGATGCCTCAAAATTGACCATAGGTAAAGCCCAATACAGTTGTTTGCCAAATGATGATGGGGGCATAGTAGATGATTTGATTATTTATAAAGTAAAGGAAAACACCTATTTATTGGT